>CAZHSS010000037.1:0-11254 GCA_964535205.1 uncultured Verrucomicrobiota bacterium | reverse complement strand
CCAGACATCCGGTCCCGTCCACCCCACGCTTTCCATGTACTCCAGCGGACTCATCCCCAGCTTCTGCTTGCAGAAATCGTCTTCGTCGTTCGTCTCCGCCAGGTGCGTATGCATGAAAACCTTCTTCTCGCGCGCAAACACCGCCGTCTCCGCCAGCGACTCCTTCGTGACCGAGAACGGCGAGCACGGCGCCAGCACGATCCGCGTCATCGCGAACGGATCCGGGTCGTGGTACTTGGCGATCAGCCGGTCGCAGTCCTTCAGAATGGCCTCCCAGCTCTGGGTCACGTCGTCCGGCGGCAGCCCCCCCTGCGAGCGGCCCAGGCTCATGCTGCCGCGCGTGGGATGGAACCGCACCCCGATCTCGCGCGCCGTATCAATCTCGATATCCAGGAACTCCTCGGGCGCCGAGCTCGGGAACACGTAGAAATGGTCCGTGGTGGTGGTGCAGCCGCTCAGCAGCAGTTCGCCCAGCGCGATCTGCGTGCTGACCTGCACGGCCTCCGGATGCAGCCCGCGCCACACCTCGTAGAGCCACAGCAGCCAGTCGAACAGCTTCACGTCCTGCACCGCGGGAATGTTGCGCGTCAGCGTCTGGTAGAAGTGGTGGTGGGTGTTGACAAATCCCGGATAGGCCGCGCACCAGCGGCCGTCCAGCACCCGCGCCCCCGCCGGCGCCTCCAGGTTCGGCCCCACCGCCGCGATCTTCCCGTCCTCGATCAGGACATCCACGTCATGCAGGATCCGGTATTCGTCGTCCACCGTCACCAGCGTGTGGATCTTCTCGATTTTCAATGCGCTCATCGTTTACTCCTTGAATGCCATCTTCTTGACGGTCACGCCCGGCACATTCGCCAGCGCCGCGGAAAGGTCGCCCGCCCGATCCACCACCTCCAGCAGGATCAGCCCGTTCGGCGAGCAGAATCCGTCCCCGGCATCGTGCAGCCCGATCCGCGTTCGGATGGAACATCCGAAATCGGTCAGGATCCGCTGCACCCGCGCCGTGTGCTTCGTCCGTTGCGCCACATGCACGCCCAGAATCGTCCGGCTGGTTTTCTTCATGTCCGCTCCTTTTCCAGCGCCTGCTGCAGCTCCGGCGAGGCGGCGCAGACGATTTCCCGCGCCCAGCGCCCCGCCCGGCCGGGTCGGACGGCCACCGCCGCCCCGCCCGCCCGGGCGATCGCCGCCGCCGCCGCGATATCCCACAGCCAGACATCTTCCTCCACGTAGGCATCCAGCCATCCGCACCCGACATAGGCGCCCATCAGCGCCGCCGATCCCAGCATGCGGATCTTCTTGAAGCCCTGCACCTGGCGGATGAACGTCCGCAGGGGCGCATCGTCGAAATTCTGATGATGCGGAAATCCCGTCGCCAGCGCAGCGTTCGCCGTCTCGCGCACTCCGGACGCCGCGATGGGCCGGCCGTTCCGCCAGGCCCCCTTTCCCACGATCCCCGTGAACAGCTCGTCATGGAAGAAATCATACACCGCCCCGAGCACCGGCCGGCCGTCCGCCCACAGCCCGACCGACGAGCAGCACATCGGCATGCCCCGGGAGTAGTTGAACGTGCCGTCCAGGGGGTCCACCACCCACATGCACGATCCTTCGTCCAGTTCCCCGTGCTCCCCGCTCTCTTCCGTCAGCACCGGCAGCGACATCCGCTCCCGCAGCACGCCCAGAATGCACTCCTCCGCCAGCTGGTCCGCCTTCAGCTTGATGTCATGGGCGGCCTCGGAGAGCACTTCCACCGGCTTCTCGCACAGCTCCAGCAGCAGGCGGCCCGCCGCCGTCACCGCCGCCACCGCCGCCCCCAGCGCCAGCGGCAGATCCAGTTCCCTTGTTTCTTCCATGCCTGCAATCTACCCCGCGCCCTCCCGCCGGGTCAAGCGGGCCGGACGTCAGGAAACCCCCAAATCCTCCAGAAAGGACAACACGGAAAAGGCCGGATTGTAGTGCCGATGGAGAAAGAGCGGATTGCGGGCCTTGTACAGACGTTCGGCCAGCCGGTCGGCCAGCGGAATCACCATCCGTTCGTACGCGCACAACACGGCGGGAACACGATCCAGAAAACCGGTCGTCTGGATGTTCAGGCATCCGCATCGGTTGTGGCAGCGCCCGGCCAGGGCGCAGCCCGCGCATTCCGGCTTGTCCCGCTCGTTGAGGAGATACAACTCATCCCGGCGCGCCTCGTCGAGTCCCGCGCCCGCCGTGCCGATGCCATACTCCGTCCGGCCGACGAACTGCACGCAGGGATACAGCCGCCCGTCCGGCCCCACGGAGATCTGGCGGCGGCCCAGCCGGCAGGACGGGCTCCGGTCCGGCCGCACATGCGACGCGATCCGCTTGTCGAACGGCGAGAAATAGAATTTCCGCTCCTTGCGGTAGTTTTCCTCGTGCCAGCGGGCCAGGGTCCTGAATTCCCGGCCCAGAACCCGCAGCGCGGCATCGGTCCAGTTCCCCGCGAAGTTGGGCGAGGCAATCAGGTACTGCACCCCTTTCGCCTGGAGATCCCGGACCCCCGCCGCAAACTGCCCGGCCGTTTCCGGATTGACGGTCATCAGCACCGGCGCATAGGGACTGTGTTTCAGCAGCCGCTCCAGGGCGGCATCCACCTCCGGGAACGTGCCGCTTCCGTCGGGCCGCACCCGGAACGCATCGTGCGCCGTCCGGGTGCCGTCGTGGCTCAGGGCCACATGCAGTCCCCGCCGCGCCGCCTCGGCCAGGAACGCTTCGTCCATCATCAGGCCGTTGGTCGTGACCTTGAAATGGAAGCGTCCCGGCGCGCGGCCCCGGCACCAGTCCATGACCTGCCAGATCAGCGGCTGGCACAGCAACGGCTCGCCGCCGAAGAAAATGATGCCGCAGTCCGGACCCGTCGCGCAGGCATCGATCGCCGCGACAGCCGTTTCGAAGGTCATGTCCGCCGTTCCAGGCCGCGCATAGCAGTAGCGGCAGGCCAGGTTGCAGCGGTCGGTCAGATGCAGTGTCAGGTGCACGGAGAGAGGCCGGATCCGCTCTATTGCGGCGGCGTGAGCACGCCTTCCTGCTTCAGGAACTCCACGAAATGCCGGACCTGCCGGCGCAGCTTGTCCCGCCCCCGCGAATCCTGCGCCTCGGCGGCGGCCCGGCGGTATTCCGCATCAACCCGCCGCGCCTGTTCCGGCGGCAGCCCCTCGATCGGCGACACCTCCACCCCGGAATGCGCCAGCGGATCGAAGAACACGCCGAACACCGTCCGGTCTTCGGCGGGATAACGGCCGTAGGCCTCGGCGACCCGCTGCGCCAGCTTGGAGAAGTCGTAATAGTCCGCCGTGCTGCGGGAATATCCCTCCCACTCCCGGTAGTCCCGCCGCGTCAGGTAGTCGATGTAGACCGCTCGGTCGGGATCCGCCCAGTCAAAACGCACCGGCCGTTGGCCCAGCACATTGGGCTGTCCCCAGTTTGAACTGAACTGAATAACCGTTTCCCCGTCCGGCCCCTTCACTTCCTTCCGGTTTTCCGCAGGTCCGGTCGGAGCCGTCATGTCCTCGAGAACCGCGTCATCCCGCAGGCGGAGACCGGCGGCCTCCAGCTCGGTCCGGATCAGCTCCAGCGCTTCGTCCTCCGACAGAAAGCTGGGGGGGCTGATCGCGACACAGCCAAACGCGCCCCGCCCGTCGCGTTCCAGCGCCTCGTCCAGGATGGGTGCCACGATCGCCCCCGCCCGCTGCACGTCCGCCGCCGTCCCGCGTTCGCCGCCCCCCGTCGGATCCAGGGCCGCCGCAGGCGGCGGCGCCCCGTCCTCCGCGGCTTCCGCGCCGGAGGACGTCAGGGCCAGCAGCCCCAGCAGCGCCGCGAATCCGGGCGCCTTTTCCCAGCGAGCCGGCACGTTTTTCAGCAGGTCCGGGTCCTGCCGCGCCTGCTCCCGCGTGGGATACCCCGGCGCCGGATACGTCTGGACCGGTCGAATCTTCATGGTCTCTCTCCCTTGGTTTGGAAAACCGCAATCGCTTCTTCACAGGCCGGAACGTCCGGGGCGAAGAATTCCTCCTTCGCCCGCTCGAACCGCTGCAGGTCGAACAAATCCGATGTGGCCGGCGCCCACCAGCGCTTTTCCTCCTCCGGCGGCGGCGCGGTGCGCCAGACCGCCGCCCCGTACAGCCCCGGTGCGCACAGCAGCCCCCCGTAGCCGACGACCGGCCACGGCGCATCGCCGGGCTTCGCGTAGCGCGGCGGGACGGGCCGGGCTTCAAGCGAGACTTCGCATCCGCCGAAATCCGCCCGGCGCGTCAGCCGGCACGTGACCGGTTTTCCGGAGCGGGCCATGTCTTCCGCGCATCGGCCCAGCTGCTCCAGCAGGTCCGGCGTCGGCAGTTCCCCTTCCCACTCCAGCAGCCGCCGGTTCCACTCCCCCGCATCGCCCTCTGCCAGCACGGCTCCGATCCGGCTGGCCAGCGGCAGCAGGCGCGCATTGAGTTCCGGATCCTCCCGCAGCAGCTCCGCCAGCCCCGAGCGCTCTGCCAGACTCAGGCTCGTCACAAGCGCGGCGGCCTCCTCCCGGCTGGTGACCGCCCCGAGCCGGCTGCGGATCTCAGCCATGCCGGTTTCATCCGGCTGCACATCCGATGAAGGATAGGGCGGCAATTCCATCTCGGACACGCCCGCCAGCCGCCGGCGCACGCGCGCCCGCACCCACTCCCGGCCCAATTGACCGCGGATCTTCATGAGTTCCTGCGCGGCATGCTCCCCCTTTACCCCTTCGAGCCAACCGTTGTCCCTTGTTTTCGGGATGGGCTCCCAGTGGCCGCCGTACAGATGCTCGTTCAGCGCCAGGTACTGTTCCGACACGATTTTCCCGCCGTACGGCAAGCGTGCCTCCCGGTCGTCGGCGATCAGGGCCTCCCATTCGGCCGCGTGGTTCGTGGCCGCCGGCACCCCGTCCGGCCGGTTCCCGACGCGCGACCGCAGCAAATAGGCCAGACTCGCCCGGGCCGCGGGTTCGGTCGCCGCGGCCGCGTGCTCCAGCACGGGCCCCAACGCCTCCGCCAGCGGCATGACCTCCATCCGGGCAGCCAGCAGCTTTCGGACGGGGTGATCCTGGTCGTTCCCCCAGGGCACATCCGCCAGCATCTGCTCGAACGGGACCTCATAGGGAAAATGCCGCAATTGCTCCGCCTGTTCCGTGCGGTTGGTGTCGGCGGCCAGGATGCCGGCATATCGCTCCAGCAGCGGGCGGGCTTCTTCCCCCCGCAGGAAGGCGTAGCGGATCAACAGATCCGCCCGGGCGCGCCGCATCAGGGTGAGTTCCCTTTCATCCCCTTCGTCCCCCCAGCTCCGGTCCGAGACCAAAAACTCCTCCAGCGCGGGAATCGCTTCCTGACGCGCCCGCTCCAGCAGATAGTCCCGGGGCAGATCCTCCATGTGGAACGAGTAGGTCCCCGGCAGGCAGACCACCGCCAGTTCATCCTCGGACTTGCTGCCATGACAGCGGTGGAATTTCCGCATGAAAGCGATCTGCTTATCCCGGTCCATCCGGCGGTATTCCCCCTGCTGGTATTCCGGCACCATGTCCTGCAGCCATCCCAGCGCGATTTCCCCCCGGGTGGCCGGCCGGTCCATGGCGTCATAGGCTTGCCGGATTCTCTCCATGCGCTCGGGCCCGGCCGGAACCCGGTCGATCTGGAACAGATCGAAACCCGACCGGTAAACGCTGGCCCCCAGGACGCTGGCCCGGTCCGCCGGCGTCAGCGCGCCGTCCGGGACCAGCTTCAGCAGGAACGGGACCGCCTCGATTCCGCGCGCGCGGATTTCCAGCTCGGGATCCAGCGGCTGCGGCGCGCGGTCCCGCCAGGAGGACGGCACCAGCCAGAGGGCCGGCGGATCGGTGTACTGGTCGCGCTTCACCCGCAGCGCCCGGAGCTCGAGCATGGCCGCCGCCTGGCGGAGTTCACTTTCCGTCATGCCCTTGGTATCCACCGGCAGCGACGCCGGATCGGCCAGGCGATCCTCCACCCTTGACAGCAGCATCTGCACCACGGGCGCCATCCGCCATCCGTCCGGATACCGTGCCAGCAGCTCGTGCAACCCGTCCCGGAACGCCGGCCAGTCCGCGGTTTTCCTGAAAGCATCGTAGAGGGTGCCGTACTGTCCATTGGCAACGAGGTTCATCGCGGCCGCCGTGACGTTGGATGCCCCCCCGGAATGGGCGGCCAGCGCCGCGAACAACTCCACGGCGTTTTCCTCGTCGCCCCGCTGCCGCAACGCCAGCGCCAGCAGGCCCAGCCGGCCGATCTGCTCCGTATTCCCGGAATGGATCCGATCCCATTCCAACGACTCCAGAAACCGCAGGGCCTGCTTGACATCCTGGGCCGGATCCCCCGGTTCCCACTCGCATGGACAAGACACGGAAGGAGGAGACGGCGGAGCCAGGAAAACGGCTTCCGCCTGCGGCGGCCGCTTGGCGGCGTCGCGGTCGACCAGTTCCACCACCCGCGACCCGTCCACCACCACGGCGGCGTCCACCGGGCGGCCCTCGGCGTCACGGGACTCCCACAACAGCCAGGCGTTGCCGGACGACTCCCAGTCGTAGGGCAGCGGATCCTCGATGCGGGGCCGCCAGCACCCCAGTACATGGACATATTCGGCCCGGGAAACATCCGGCAGGCCCAGCCCGTCGAACCGCGCCGCGAACGCCGCGAGATCCTCGCGGCCCCCCGCCTGCGCAATCCACGCCCCCAACGTCAGTCCGCCCAGGATGATGATCCGAAACCGGTTTCTCATGCCTTGCTCCGCGACCGGGGAGAGCCGGTCTTGGGCAATCAGTCTGCGCCTGCCGTCCGGGATTCGGCAAGACCAATCGAAAACCATTCTCACGCAAGCCGCCAAGACGCCAAGGAAAGAGTCCGGATGGGGTACACCGGAATTCACCACAGAGGACCGCAGATCCCGACCTCTTGCAGAGTCGGGACCAAGGGGCACAGAGAAATGGCTGTTCGGTTTGAATCCGTACCATCCGTGAAACCACGCCCGCCCGCGTGGCGGGTCCGTAGCTCGGCTGTTCCGGCTGTCCGATCCCGATCCGCAAACCGGGCAAGACGGAGCTTGCCCCACCAGAAATTTCCGATTTCGCGCTTTTCGCGACTTTCGTAGTTTTCCTCCCCCTCCCTGTCCCCCTTCGCGCCTTGGCGCCTTGGCGTGAGTCACGGCTGTTCCGATCCAAAGCCGGAATGAACCACAGAGGGCCACAGAGGCTCACAGAGATACAGCCCCGAACCGGCCGAAGAGTCTTTGCCGCAGAGCGCGCAGAGGCACCAGAGAAAACAGCCTAAGAAATACGGTGTGAACAGCCGGGATGAACCACAGAGGGGCACAGAGGCTCACAGAGAAAATTCATGGGGGGGGCTTCGCCCGGGAAAGGATCGGGGAGGACTGTTCAACCCCTCGATGCCGCCTGTTCCTCTGTGCCACTCTGTGGTGAACCGGCTGTTCACCTTGGCGTCTTTGCGCCTTGGCGTGAGGCCGGTTGTTCGGCTGCCCGATCCCGGCTCACCCGGAGGGTTCGCCCTACCTGAAGACCTCTTGAATTTGCCCGAATCCGTTCAATCCGTACCATCCGTAGCTGGGCTGTTCGGCTGTCCGATCCCGATCCGCAAACCGGGCAAGACAGAGCTTGCCCCACCAGAAATTTCCGATTTCGCGCTTTTCGCGACTTTCGTAGTTTTCCTCCCCCTCCCTGTCCCCCTTCGCGCCTTGGCGCCTTGGCGTGAGTCACGGCTGTTCCGATCCAAAGCCGGAATGAACCACAGAGGGCCACAGAGGCTCACAGAGATACAGCCCCGAACCGGCCGAAGAGTCTTTGCCGCAGAGCGCGCAGAGGCACCAGAGAAAACAGCCTAAGAAATACGGTGTGAACAGCCGGGATGAACCACAGAGGGGCACAGAGGCTCACAGAGAAAATTCATGGGGGGGGCTTCGCCCGGGAAAGGATCGGGGAGGACTGTTCAACCCCTCGATGCCGCCTGTTCCTCTGTGCCACTCTGTGGTGAACCGGCTGTTCACCTTGGCGTCTTTGCGCCTTGGCGTGAGGCCGGTTGTTCGGCTGCCCGATCCCGGCTCACCCGGAGGGTTCGCCCTACCTGAAGACCTCTTGAATTTGCCCGAATCCGTTCAATCCGTACCATCCGTAGCTGGGCTGTTCGGCTGTCCGATCCAGATCCGCAAACCGGGCAAGACAGAGCTTGCCCCTCCGGAAATCCCCGATTTCGCGCTTTTCGCGACTTTCGTAGTTTGCTCTCCCCACCTTCCCCTCCCCCATACGTCCCGACTCGGCAAAAGGTCGGGATTCGTGTGATTCGTGTAATTCGTAGTTTCGGCTGTTCCGGTAGTTCCGGCTGTTCGATCCCGATCCGGCGCGCCCGGCGGGCGCATCTACAACCGATCCCGTCCCCGGGTTGTTCGTCGTCATTTCCGCCGGGGTTAAGCACAACAAAAACGCCGGCCCTGCTTGCACAGGGCCGGCGTTGGGCCTGTCGGCTGCTACGGCACGATGTTGAACCAAACGCGAATCATGCGCCGGTCCTGCGCGCCCGACTTAATGGTCACCTGCGTTCCAACCACTTCGTAGTCCGCGGGGGAACTCAAGTCCGTCCACGCGAAAACATCGCCGGCCACCGCGGCATCGGCGCCTTGCACGCGCGCCACCGTATGGCCCGCCGGCAGCTCGAAGCTGAAGCCCGTGCCCGCCACGAACGTGATGGCCGGGATCGGCGGAGGCTCGTCCCCGCCGCCGCCTTCGCTGATTGTCAGAGTGACGCCGTTGGTGATGATGCCGCTGGTGGTATTCGCCACGGCGGTCAACGTCCAGTTCCCGGTCTGATCCGGTGTGAACGCAAAGATCGGCGGGAAGTTGCTGTAGTCCCAGTCCCAGATATCCACTCCCAGCGGGTCCTTCAGGCTGACCGATTGAAATTCAATAAAGGTCGTATTGGTCACGCCCAGGGTCAGTTCCAACCGCACGTCGACCGTGCCGGTCAGGCTGCCGATAAAGGTCACCGCCGGCTGGCCGGGCGGCAGGCCGACCACGGAGAACGTCACCGTGCGCTGAGCCTCCTGCGCCGGTTCGGACGAGTCCGTCGCCGTCACCGTCGCCGAATAGCTGCCGGTCGGCGCCGTCGCCAGGATCGTGAACGTGTCGCCCGAGGCGGTGTAATGCGTCGCCCCCAGCGTGCTGCCCCAGCCGTAGGTGTACGGCGCCGTGCCGTTCCCCGCCGTCGCAACGATCGCATCGCTCTGGCCTTCCTGCACCTCGAACCCGTTGGACTTGTTCAACGACACGCCGAAGACCGGCTCGCCGAAGAAAATGCCAATGTCGTCGATGTTAACGCGCTGGGCCGATCCCGCGGTAGTAATAAACTGCACGTAGGTCATGCCCGCGGGGATTGAATTGATGGTGCCCTGCACCAGCGTCGTGCTATCGGGATTGTACTCCGCTTCGCCCACGTCCTGCCAGGACGTCCCGTCGTCGCAGACCTGGACCTTGAAGGCCCCGCCGTCGTTGACGCCGAAGTTGGCGTACCAGAAGTTGATTCCCGTGACCGGCTCGGCAAACGCCGTGCTGGTCATTGTGGCAGGGTTGCCGGCTCCGCCGCGGTTGTTTTCGAACCGGCCGGCCTTGGTGCCGTTCTTGGCGTCGTCGACCGTGTTGCCAGCGAAGACGTTGGTCATGGTCCAGGTCACGCCGCCGGCCACATACTCGTTCCATGCATAGCTGCCGGTGTAGTCCTCGAAGTC
Source organism: uncultured Verrucomicrobiota bacterium (assembly GCA_964535205.1). GTDB lineage: Bacteria > Verrucomicrobiota > Kiritimatiellia > CAIQIC01 > Lenti-01 > JAAZFE01. The sequence continues at coordinate 1,486 of CAZHSS010000037.1, read as the reverse complement.
AATCAGCACGTCGGGCGCCACATACACCATGAAGTTCACCGTCACGGTGACCGGTTCAGCCGGCATGACAAATGCGTTGCCGTTCACGGCCACGGCCCCGCCGTTGACCAGGATGGACTCCACCGCAAAGCCGTCGCCCGGCACCGCGTTCACCGTCACGCTCACGCCTTCCGCCGCTTCCGTCGCCGGGTCCGTCGTCACCGTGCCGTTGGCCGGCGCGTTGGTCACGATGGTGATCGCGTACTTCGTCGGCGGGGCGACCACGGAGAAGTTCAGGCTGTTGGTGACGCTTTGGACGGGGTCCGACGAATCCGTTGCGACCACTTCGGCCGAATAATCGCCGATCGGCGCCGTCGCCAGGATCGTAAACACGCCGGCTGCGGCTGTGCGATATTCAGCGCCCAGCGTGCTGGTCCAGCCGTAACTATATTCGGGCGTTCCATTCGCCGCCGTCGCCGTGATCGTGCCACCTGCGCCCTGTTCGAGCGTGAAGCCTTCGGTCTTGTCGAAGCCAACGCTGAACACCGCCGGGCCCGTGCTGTGGTAGCCGAGGCGCTCATTCGTGCCTTCCGCGGCCGCATCGACCTGTTCGTATGTGAATTGATCCCAATCTGCCGCGTTGAAGTCGGTGTTCACGCCGGTCGTGATCGTAACCTTGCGGACAAAGCTCGTGTTGGCGGCCGTGTTGCCGGTCAACCCAAACGTATCCACGACATTGGCGAAGGCGAAGGTCTCACCGGTGAAAAGCACCAAGCTGTCGTCGCCGTTGAAATTGCAAACGGTGCCGTTTTTCATGTCAGCTGTGGCATACAAGGGGTTTGTAGCCGAGGTGTGGCTTAACAAGAAAGTCCCGCCCGCCGCGAGAGAACCCGTCAAGGCCGCCGAACCGGTCGGCGCACCGTTGGTTTTCCACGATTCGCGGATCGCATTTGCCCAAATGCCCAGACGATAGCCCCCAGCGGTAAAATCTACAGCCGAACTGCCGGGGTTGTAGATCTCGATCCATTTATCGCTGCCGGCCCCTTCGTAGTACTGCGAGATGATGAGTTCGCCGCTCGCCGAGGATTCCACGAACGTCACCGTGACCGTCACATCCTGCGACGGCATGGTGAACGTGTTGCCGGTCACGGTTACGTTGGACTCGTCCGCCGCCGTGACCGTGATGGTTCCGACCGCGTAGCCGTCTGCCGGCGTCGCGTTGATCGTCACCGTGGAGTTTTCCGCCGCTTCTTCCGCCGGCGTCGTGGTCACCGTGCCGTTGGCCGGCGGCGTGATGGTGATGGCATAGTAGTCCGGCGGCGCAATCACCGAGAAGTTCACCGTCTTGTCGGCCGTCTCGGACTCGTCGTCCGTCGCCGTCACCGTGGCGTAGTAGCTCCCCAGTGCCGCCGTGGACAGAATGGTGAACGTGTCGCCGGATGCGGTATAGTCCCCCACCGTCATGTCCGTGGCCCAGTCGTAGTCGTACGGCTCGGCGCCGTTCTGC
>CAZHSS010000036.1:8866-11259 GCA_964535205.1 uncultured Verrucomicrobiota bacterium | reverse complement strand
GATTCGTCCGGCACCATACGGCCAGCGGACGGGATAGGCAAGCGAAAAATCGACCGGAATTGAATGCGCATGAAATTCGCGTTCCGCGAGCCGCACTGCGACGGCCTGGATCGGGAAAATCGGGGGCGGCAAGGGAAGACACGCCATACCAATATCCCCGGTGCGCATACACGCTGACTGGCCCCAGGCGACCCTTCTGGCCAGACGCGCGGGGCCGCTTGGTCAGAAGGTGTACTGCAGGCCGAGGGTGAAGTCGTGTTCGGAGTAGTCGCGCAGGAAATTCACCGACAGGTTGCCGATGAGGTCCACGTGCCGCCAGAGACGCTGGCGATAGGTGCCGCCCAATCCGACGTAGGTATCCCAGTCGGCGTCGGGATCGGGTCCCGGATACCAGTTGCCGTCGGCTTCGGCCCGGGCCCGCAGGTTGCGATAGCGATCCTTGTCCGCGGGACGGGCTTTTTCGCTTTGGAGTCCCAGCCGGGCGTCGAACTGGAAGAAATAATCCTGGTAGGACCGGCGCAGGCGCAGGATGCCGCTGAAGCGCGTGTCCCAGTAGGGCGACCAGTAAAAGACGGAGTCCTCGTCCATGGAATGGATGGAGGCTTCGACACCGGCCCAGACTCCCTGGCGGGGAAAGAGCTGCCAGAAGGAATTCCCCAGCAGGTGGATCATCGCGTTGTCGTCGTCGTAGCTCCAGTAGCGGGCGCTGCCGCTGAGATCCCAGTTGTCCGTCACCTTCCAGAGGGCGTTCAGGCCGACGGCGTCGTAGGCGATCTTGCGGCGCGCGGACGTCACGAGGTCGTGGTCATAGAGCGCGATCATCTGCACGGCGTGATAGGGCCGCCAGGACAGGGCGGCCGAGCCCACGATCTCCTCTTCGGTGGAGGCTTCCTGCTGGAACCCGCGCTTGAGCCGGAGCGTCTTTTGCCCGAGGGTGGCCGTCAGCGTGGCACTGTCGTTGATGCGCAGCGACAGCAGGCCGCGGACCTCCTCGACATCGGCGTCGTAGTCGTACTGATCCACGCGATTGGTCTGCACTTCGCGCGAGGTGCTGGTGGTGACGGTGGCGGAGCTGACGGTGGTCTCGCCGTTGACCGTGTCGCGGCGGGTTTCCTGGGTGGTGGCGGTGTCGTTGACCCGGACGGTGAACCAGGTGTTGGACGTGACCGTCTGCTCGATCGAGCCCTCCCGGTAGGCGATTTCAGCACTGACCCGTGAATTGAGGTTCAGGCCGCCGCGCACTTCGCCGTAGCGCTGGAGAATGTCGTCGTTGGACTGGTTTTCGCGGTAGGCGGCGGCCACATACAGATTGGACGGACGCACACGCCACTGGCGGACGGACGGGCGTTCGGCCTCGTCGGGTCCGGAGGCCGGGGCCGCATCGGGCAGCCGGTTCTGGGTGTAGGCGATCAGTTCGCGCAGCAGGCGTTCGGGGTAGCCGTCGCGCCGCATGAGTTCGATCTGCTTTTCGGCCAGATAGGGCTGGTTCATCAGGGTGGCGATCTCGGCGCGCAGGCGGCGGGCGATCATGACCGGATGGTTCGCGACGGCCTGCTCGACCACTTCCTCGGCGCTTTCATTCCACCGGGGTTCGTATCGCTGAACCAGATAGGGATTGTCGGCCGGCGTCGTGTAGCCGAAGCGGCCGACGGCAAACCCCGCCATGTACTGGCGCGACGCTTCGTCCAGAATGGTCCGGATGGGATTAAGCAGGCGGGCGACGTTGCTGGCCTCCTCCTGCCCGATTTCGCCGTAGGGATAGGCCACCGCCATGGGCGCGCCCTCTTCCAGTTCCAGGTGATCTTCGATCCGGGCGCGGCTCTCCTCGAACTCGCGCCGCACGCGCACGGTCCATTCGCGCAGGGATTCCAGCCGGTTGCGCCCGGGCACCCAGATGCGGTTGGGCAGCGTGTACGCCAGCGGCTTGGGCTCCGGTCCGATCGGCTGATCGGTATTGGCATACATCAGATGACTGCCGATCTGCCACGCGCCGCTTTCGTGGGCCTGGCGGACTTCCTCCCAGGCGGCATACATCGGGGCGTTGAGTTCTTCGAGGCTGGTGATGACAAACATGCCGAACGGCACGCCCAGCTCATGGGCGACAGGCGTGCCAAGCCGGAACGAGCTGCGCAGGCCGTCGTCGAAGGTCACGGCGGCGATGAACTCGGGGCGCAGATCCTCGGAAGGCGGAGGCGTGCGCCGTTCCCCCGTGAAGGCGTAATGCAGGTGATCCATCATGCGGGCCAGCCAGGGCTTGGGGCCGGCCCGCTCGGGCGGGCGCTCGCGGGATTCCAGCCAGGCGGGAATGTCCAGCGGAGAGATGAACGTGAACCCCGCCTGCTGCAGGGCCGTCAGATGCTCCTGCAGGCGGCGGGTCGAGGTCAGCGCCAGCC
>CAZHSS010000036.1:0-8833 GCA_964535205.1 uncultured Verrucomicrobiota bacterium | reverse complement strand
TGAACACCGCCCCCTGGTTGCCGATCTCCTCCAGGCGGTCCAGGGCATCCATGGCGTTGGAGTAGCGGCCGCGGGCCACTTCCAGGCGCGCGCGGTCGAGATGCCGGTAGGGATCCTTGGGCTGGAAGCGGTCGTACAGATCGTTCAGGGCGCGTTCGGCGGCATCGAAATTCCTTGCGAGCATTTCCACCTCGAACCGGGTCCGCAGCGCCTGCTGGTTGTTGGGATTGAACTCCTTCAGGATGCGGTCGGCGGCGCGGCGCGCCCTGACCGGCTGCCGGGCCATGACCGCGAGCTGGGCGTACTGGTTCTGCCACGGGACGTAGTGCGGGGCGGTCTCGATGGCGGCTTCGTACTGCTCCAGGGCCAGGTCCAGCGGCCAGCGGTCGGCATCCCGCCGGTGCAGGGCGACCAGGCGCGCCGCTAGCCGCGCGTTCAGCTTGCCCCGGACTTCGTCGTCGCGCGCCGAATCAATCAGCTCCCGCAGGGATTCCACCATGTCCTCGGGGCGCTGGGTCATTTCCGCCAGATCGGCCCGCAGGAGCATGACATCCGCGTTTTCCGGATCCTCTTCCAGAATCCGGCGGGCCTGGGCGTCGGCCTCTTCCAGCTCGCCGGCGATCATCAGGGCGCGGGCGTACTCCGTGCGGAATCCCAGATTGCCGGGGACTTCTTCGACGATCCGGGCCCAGAGCGCCAGGGCCTCCTCATGGCGCTGCATCAGGGTATACAGGCGGGCCAGATCCAGCTGGACATCGAACCGGTACTCGTCTTCGGCGACCAGCTGTTCCATATCCGCGGCGGCGGCATCGAGGCGACCCAGGCGGAACAGGTTCTGGGCATGCCAGAAACGCACGTCGTAGTTGTCGGGGTCGTAGCGCAGGGATGCTTTCAGGTAGCGGTCGGCCGCGCGCCAATCGCTGCGCACCACGGCCATCTGGGCCAGCAGGCTGTTGGCCTTGGGCGATTCCGGTCGAAGGGTGAGGTACTGCTGCCAGAGTTGTTCGGCTTCGTCGCTGCGGCCGGTGTTGTGATAGCACCAGCCCAGGGCTTCCCAGATGGCTTCGACCGTCGGCTGGGCCTTCAGCGCGCCCTCCAGCAGCGGGATGGCGGCGGCATAGTCCTTCTCCTGCATCAGCAGGATCGCCTTCTCCAGATCGTTGTTGCCCGAAAGCGCCGGCTGCGGATCGACTTCGCCTTCCCGGATCAGAAAAGGCTCCACCCCCTCCCCTCCCCGCTGGGTGGTGCGGATCAGCCGCTCGATAGCCTGGGTGGTGGCCGGTTCGTAGGCGTCCGGCGCCTGCCGGGTCCAGCCGGGCAGCAGCACCAGAATCCCGCACATGCCCGCCAGCAGACAGACGGTTTTCGGACGAAACCGAATCCGGCGCTGCGGCAGCCGGCGCCAGACCATCGGAGGCGGTTCATGTTTCATGGCCAGTACTCCCGGATCAGGGCCGTGGCGAGCAGGCGCGCGCCGTCGGGGGTCAGGTGAATGCCGTCGGGATCGCGCACCCGGATCGCGGCGGCCGTCTGCGGATCCATGATCCGGTCCGTGTAGCCGCCGGTCCGGCGGTCTGCAACCAGCGGAGTGAAATCATGGGCCGTCACGCCCGGCCGCCGGGCGGCTTCGGCGCCGATGGCCTGGTTGACGTTTTGAGCAAAGGCATCCACCACCGAATCCCGCATGGGCGGCAGGAGCAGCCAGATGATCCGTTCACATCCGCCGGCCGCCAGGCGGTCCATGGCCTGTCCGATGCGGGCCGCGTATTCCTCGTTCCACTGCGCAGACCCGGGCTGAACCACCTCGCCCAGCCCGGGCAGTTTCATCGGCTGGCGGTCGTTGGCTCCCAGCGCCACCACGGCCACCTTCGGACGATGCTCCGCGCACAGTTCATCGATTTTGCCGAGCCAGTCAAAGGCATCCAGCCGAGCCAGGCCGGTCCCGATGCCTGAAAACGAGTGGGCTTCGATCCCGGGCAGTCGCGCCAGCTCCCGCTCCATGGCCTGGCCCGGCAGGCGCATCATGGAATCGCCCAGCAGCAGAACCGGACTGGCCGCGGCCGGCGCAAGCGGACAAGCCAGCGCCAATCCCGTCAGCGCCAAAAATGGAATTTCTAAAAGCCGAAGCCATCCCGCCCGGCGATGTGTGCGTCTGCGTTCTTTCATGACCTGTGATTGTATGCCGTATCGGAGCGAATGACAAACCAGTTATGACACATTATCGCCCCCATCACCGGTTCAAGGCGTCCCCGATCGTTCGAGTCAGAAACGCCCGGGGCCGGTCCAGGCCCGTGGCGACGGCGATCCGCGCCGCGGGAGCGCTGACGGCCACCCAGAACGAGCGGAGCGGCCCGTAGGGCATCTGCTCGTTGTTGCGATGCAGCGAGGCGGCATTGAGCGCCAGCGCCAGCAGATAAAACGCCAGCAGCCCGCGCCAGGCCCGTCCCAGCGGCATGCCCGTGGGCGGCACACCGGCGGGGGGCCCCGCGGATTTCAATGTGGTTTTGCCTTTTGTCACCTGACCTCTGCTTTCTGACCTCTGACCTCTGTCCTCTGTCTTCTGACCTCTGACCTCTGGCCTCTGTCCTCTGACCTCTGGCTTCTGACCTCTGGCTTAGAACTGGAAATAGATGAAGGGGGCGACGCCTTCGGGACCCAGCGCGAGGATCACCGTCAACACAATAGCGCCGGCGATACCCAGCGCCCAGGCCGGCCGCGAGACAATCCAGCGGGCCCCCGTCCACAACCGATCGCCGTCCCACAGCTGCGTGGCCAGACCGATGACCACCATGGCCACGGCTGTCCCGCTCCACAGGGTGACGTCGGGCACCGCCCCGCGCCAGGCGGCAAGGCCGCGCAGCAGGGCGCCGGCGGTCTCCAGATTGCCGCCGCGGAACAGAATCCACGAAAAACACACCACATGGAATATCCAGATCCGCCCCAGCCAGACGGCAAGCGAGCGGAACGCTCCGCCGGACGGACGGACCACCCGCCCGAGCCATCCGAGCACCACCCGTTCCAGGGCCAGGTAGAGGCCGTGGAACGCCCCCCACAGCAGGAACGTCCAGGCCGCGCCGTGCCACAGACCCCCCAGCAGGAACGTCACCAGCAGATTCACATAGGTCCGCCCCTCCCCCCGGCGCGATCCGCCCAGGGGGATGTACAGATAATCGCGCAGCCACGACGACAGCGAGATGTGCCAGCGCCGCCAGAAGTCCTGGAGCGTGGCCGCGGCATAGGGCGCGTTGAAATTGGCCGGAAAGCGGAATCCCAGCAGCAGGGCGGTGCCGATGGCGATGTCCGAATAGGCCGAGAAGTCGCAGTAGATCTGCACGGCGTAGGCATAGACCGCCAGGAGAATGTCGGGCCCGCTGTAGATCTCCGGCCAGGCGAACACCGGGTCCGCCAGACGCGACGCCAGCCAGTTCGCCACCACGGTTTTCTTGAACAGTCCGCCCAGAATCAGGATCATCGCCCGCTGCGCTTCGAGGGGCTGCCCGCGCGCCGGCATGCGCTCCATCTGCGGTACCAGGTTCGCCGCCCGCACGATCGGCCCGGCCACCAGCTGCGGGAAAAACGCCAGGTAGTTGGCGAAATCCAGCCACGACCGGGCCGGCGGCGTGCGGCGGCGGTACACGTCCACCACGTAGCTCAGCGCCTGAAAGGTGAAGAACGAAATGCCCACGGGCAGCACGATCCGGGAAATCCACGGATAAAGTTCCTCCTGCGCGCGCACCAGCGTCCAGACTGCATCCGATCCCATCGCCGCGCAGACCGGCCGCAGCAGCGGAAACAGCACGTCCGCAAACAGGAATCCCGTGTACTTGAAGAATCCCAGCAGGCTGAGATTCAGCGCCACGATTCCGCCCAGCAGGCGCCGGCGGGACGCTTCCGGGGCGCCGGCCCGGTCCAGGCCGTCCATGCGCCGGGCGGCCGCGTGGTTGACCAGGGCCGACCCCAGCAGCATCAGCGCGAATTTCCAGCTCCAGAAGCCGTAGAAAAACAGGCTGGCGCCGAGCAGAAACACCTTTCGCGCCCGGGGATGACCCGCCAGCGCCCAGTGCCCGTGGAACACCAGGAAAAAGAAAACGGCGAAGACGGTGGTGGGAAAAAGCATGCCGCGCGTCCCGGGGCCGTCCTTATGGCGGAGGGGGCATGGACAGACGGCCGTCCAGACCCAGCAGATAGACGCGCGGCGTGGTCAGGTCGCCGTCCGCTGAACCGGGTTCCTCCTCCGGAACGTGCAGCGGAATCTTCCATTCCGCCCGCAGCGGCGGAATCAGCACGCTGCCCACAGGCAGCTCGTGCAGCCCCAGTTTGTCCCCCTTGCCGGGCAGCAGGTGGTCGCCGGCCTCCGGCCGCACCACCCGTTCGCCGCGGGACTCCTCGCCCGCGCGCGGCGTGTTCCACAAGGCCGCCTCGGTCTGCAGCACTACGACATTGGCCGGTTGTGCCTCCAGCGCCGCCGCCAGCCCGTCCAGCCACTTGGATTCGGGCGGCGAACGCCGCTTGACCACCACGCCCTGCAGCTGGTGTTTCCGGATGAAGTCCACGATCTTCGCCGGAGCGATGTCGCCCTCGTAGGACAAATCCACGACCGGCAGCAGCCGGACGCGGTGGAAAGCCGTGAACATCTTCAGCATGTCGGCTCCTTCCGGCCACTCGTCGGGCAGGCTGCCGTCGGGATTCTGGAAAAACCAGGCCGGCGCCAGCGCCGACATGCCGCCCACATAGGGGCGCAGAGCCGCGGCCTGCTCCGCCGGATCGCCCGGCGGCACCAGCACCAGCGCCGCCGGCGCCGGGGCGCAGTCCATCCGGATGATCCGCGCCCGCGCCACCCCCAGATCGAACGCAAACGGCGCGATGCCCCACCAGCCATAGGCCACCTGCGGCGGTATCTCCACCGGTCCGTCGAAGATTTCCATTCCGTTGACAAACCCCCGCATGCCGTCGCCGCGCACTTCCAGCCGCATCGTCATGCTGCCGGGCGGGCGGATCCACGGCCGGGCCTGCTGCGCCAGCAGTTCGCCGCCGCTCCACGCCTGCAGGTGGATAAAGCCGTCCTGGTCGAATCCGAACCGCAGCATGCTGTGCGAACTGCGGCGCGCATACAGCCAGAAAAAGCCCTGGGATTCGTCCAGCACCACCTCGATCGCCCCGTCCCGGAGCAGTTCGGACCGGCGCAGCCGCAGATAGGTCTCGGCCTGGTCCACCGCCGCGCGCAGCTCGTAGCGGCCGCGATCCAGCGCCCGGATGCCGCCCGACGCGATCCAGCCGTCGGACAGCCGTCCCGACGCGAAATCATCCGTCACCCGGTTGGTCAACGGCAGGAAGCCTTCGTAGAGTTCGCGCTGGCGGGTGGTCTTTCCGCGGGCGACCTGCCGGCGGATATAGTCGAAAAACACACCGGACTCGGGAAAGGTCAGCATTTCCATTCCCAGAAGGGAATGGCCGAAGGGAATCTGCGAATCGGGAGCGCGCCCGAGGTCGAGGATGCCGCGCATCGTGGCATAGCGTTCCGCCGGCCGGTCCTGCAGAGGCAGCAGGGCCAGGCGCGCCTCGAGACTCATCGGCAACTGGTCCACCAGCTGCTGCACCAGGGCCCGCGCCTCCTGGCGGCGCTGCCGGCGGTTCAGCCACTGGGCCTGCGCAATCAGAATATCGGGATTCTCGGGGAAAATCCGCGCGTAGAGGTTCAGTTGTTCGCGGGCCTCGTCCGGACGCCCCAGCCGCTCCAGCAGTTCGGCGCGGCGGATCACCATGTGGATCTGCCCGGGACCGGCGTCGAGGCTCCGCGTGTAGTACTCCAGCCCCTGTTCCAAATCCCCTTTCTGGATCCAGGCCCGCCCGATCAGCGACAGGGCCTCGGCGCTGTGCGGATCGGCCTCCAGCCAGCGGCTCCAGTGCGCGATGGCGGCGTCGTAGTCGCCCTCCTGATAGGCCAGATAGCCGTCGCGGCGGCTGGCGTCCTGACGGGCCTGGGGCGACAGCGCCTCCTCCGGCAGGGCCCGGGTCGCCAGTTGGTAGTACAGGTTCAGATGCATGTCCGCGGCCGGGGCCGTCAGCTCCTCGGCCACCACCGCGTCCGGCAGCGCCGGCTCCAGCTCCTGCGCCCGTTCGGGTGTTTCCACCGCGATCAGCGCCCCTGGAAACAGCGCGGCGATCGAGGCAAACGAGGCCATCCGCGCGACCGAGGCGGGAAAGTGCAACGCCAGTTTCATGTTCCGCTCCTTTATGCTTTGGTGGACTTCCTGCAGCCACGGGACCAGGACAGGGATTTCATCCGGCGGCACTCCGCGGGCGTCCAGATGGATGCCGTCGGCCTGCATCTTCACGGCCTCCGCCGCGGGAAGGTCGGGAGGAATCTGCAGCGCCAGTTCGGACGACCGCAAGGTCATGCGCGGCAGCACCGCGATGCCGTGCATCCGGGCAAAGGTCCGCAGGGCGGCGTCATCCCACGGCGGCAGCACCAGCGGCATGGCCTTGACCGCTTCCATCCAAGGCGGACTCACCGCCTTCAGCCGGAAGGCTTCGGCCTGCAGCTGCCGGATCAGCTGCGGGGATGTCAGCCCCGTGTCCGGGCCCCATCCCTTGATCACCCGGCGCGGACGCGGAAATGCCAGGGCGGTGATCTGGGTGGCGGCGGCCCCGGGCTCGGGATCCCAGACCTCCAGCCCGAACAGCCCGGGACGCCCCTCCCCCATCAGGTCCAACGGCTCCTTCAGCAGCATGCGTCCGTTCAGCCGCGCAAACAGCGTCCGGCCGTTCAAGGTCAGTTCCAATTGCTGCTCCTGGCCGGGAGAAAAACCGATCTCCTGGGCCGTGACCTGCGTGAACTCTTCCGCCCCATACACCTTCTGGGTCACCCGGATGCTGCCGCTTTCGTCGAAAAGCAGACGCACTCCCTCCTCTCCGCCCGGCCGCATCCGCACCCGGATGCCGAACTGGCCCGCCTGGATCCGAAAGCTCAGACGCAGCGTGAAATCCTCGAACAGATCGCTGCCCACCAGCCACGACAGTGCCCCCGTCGTGGGTTTGAACCGGCCCGCATTCGTTCCCGGCGGAATGGCTTTCAGCCACAGACTGCCGTCGGCCGGATGCTCGGTCAGCCCCCAGTCGGTCATCCAGCGCTCGGCCTGCAGCGGCTGCGCCAGGGTCCAGGGAGGGACCGCCTTGCCCGATTCCACGATGGCCAGGAACTGGTCCAGGCTCCAGGCCGGATTCACCAGCAGGCGGTTCAGCGCCCGCGGATCGGAATGACGCGTGTTCAGCAGGAACGGCCCCAGCGAAAATCCGATGCCGTAGTGCTTTTCCACTTCACGCAGGTTCAACACCCGCGTCGGCACCGCGCGCGGATCGTACTGCCCGTAATCCCCGTAGGGAAACGCGAACGCCAGCGGCGGCGCCCCCATGCCCGACTGGAATTCCCGGACCATCCGTTCATGCTCGGCGCGGATCCGCTTGGCGAACTCTTCCGGCGTTTCCAGCCGCTGTTCGGCTTCGATCCACAGGGGAGACGAGAGGTAATTGCCGGTTTCGCCGTCCGGCCCCGCGGGAATCCGCTGGAATCCGCCGACCGATTCCGCCCCGACTTCCCAGGTGCCCGATCGGGCCATGTCGCGCAGGATGGGCCAGCGCAGGGCCGATGGATCCTTCTGGAGAATGGTGTCGGCCCGAACGAACATGACGGCCTTCCAGCGGTTCGCCCGCAGGATCGCGCGCGTCTCCAGATAGGAGTTCTTCCGGGACTGTTCCATCGTGACCAGGACCGCCTTGCGAGGCAGCGGCACGCCGTTGAAATAAAAATCCCGCACGTCCGACAGCCCGATGGGATTGAAGCCGTGCTCGCGCAGCGCGCGAATCTGCTGCTCGAACTGCGGACGGGGCACTTCATCGGGCGCGCGCACCGTGCCGGCGCTGACCCCGGCATAGGCCAGCGCGATGAAGGTGTCCGCGTCGCGAACGCCTTCGACAGCCGGTTTGTAGCGCATGCGGTGATAAATGGCCCGCAGCGGCACCCACAGCGCCACTACCAGCGACAGGCCCGCCAGGAAATACAGCCAGGCTCGCAGATTCCGGTCCTGCTGCACGGGCTGGGGACGGGCCCAGCCCGGCGGCAACGGCGGAGACGGCGCCAGGGGAGGCGCCTCGGCCTCCACGTCGGCCGGCGCTTCCGGCTCGGACAGGGGGGTGGACGGCGGCACAACGCCCGCCGGCGCCGTCGGATCATCCACCGGCCTCTCGTCCGGGTCCACCGGCAGGCCCTCGCCGAACATCCGGCTGTCGGGTTTCTTGGTCATCCGCGCGTTCCCCACTTCCGGCCCCGCAGGGTGGCCAGGGCCCAGTACACCTGCCAGCTGAAAAACGCCATGTAGCTGAACGTGTACACAAATCCCGCCCACCAGTACCGGCGGCCCGTCTGCTCCCAGAAATGAAACGTCCAGACCAGGGTGATCGCCAGCACCCCCGTCAGGTAGGCCAGGGCAAGGTTGCTGCCCCCGGCCAAAATCGCCGCGACCGGCGCCACCACCAGCGCCGAGGTGATCACCACCGGCTCGATGATCGGCATCCACATCATCGCATACCACGACAGAGCCGGCACCGGATGCTTGCGCCACATCCACCGGCCCACCTTCACGATTTCGCGCAGGTACGAACGGCTCCAGCGCGCCTGCTGGCGCGCGTACTGCCGCCAGCTGTCCGGCGCGATCGTGGTGGCCAGCGCCTGGTCCGTGTACAGAATCTTGTAGTCCCGCAGAATCAGGTTCGTCAGGCTCCGGTCATCCCCGAAGTTCCCGTACTCGCCCATCACCTTGGCGTTCAGCCACTCCTC
>CAZHSS010000035.1:0-11373 GCA_964535205.1 uncultured Verrucomicrobiota bacterium | reverse complement strand
GGCGCCGAGCTTGGACTTGGTCTCGGTGCCGTCGAGGGCGATCATGGCGGCATCCACGGCGGCCTGGTCGCGGGCATCCATGCCGACGATCGCCTTGGCGATCAGGGTATTGACGTTCTTGACGGCCTTGAGGGTGCCCTTGCCGAGATAGCGCTTCTTGTCGCCGTCGCGCAGTTCGAGGGCTTCATTGGCGCCGGTCGAGGCGCCGGAGGGCACGGCGGCGCGGCCGAGGACGCCGCTGGAGAGGACGACATCGGCTTCGAGAGTGGGATTGCCGCGGGAATCCAGGATTTCGCGGGCATGGATGGAGGCAATGTGGAACATGGAATTTTCTCCTGTCGGTTGTTTAAAGTTTTGGGATCTGCCCGGGGTTCGGGCGTCAAGGGCGTACTGTACACGCCGGGGGAGGAAAGGCAACTGTTTTGCGCGGGGTGCGCGGCGCAGGAGAGAGGTCAGAGAACAGAGGTCAGAGAACAGAGGTCAGAGGTCAGGGGGCAGAGGTCAGGATCAAGCAGGAAAACAGGAAACACAGGAAAACAGGATCGGGTCAGGGGAGAGAATCGAGAAGGGGGTGGGCTTGTTCGGCGGGGAGGACGCGGTAGGCGGGGCGGCGGGCGCGGTGCAAAAGGCATCTCGGCTCATCGCGGAAGGCCATGCTGTCCGGCAGGTACATTTTCGACACCCGTTTGGGGAAATCAGATTCAACTGGGCTAATGAGAAATTAACCTTTAATCCATTGACGATCATCGGGTTCGGTAGATATTGTAAGTGGCGTAATGATTGCAGGCCCAACCAAAACATGGCATAGAGCCTGCTTCTCTCTCTCTCGGCCTGTTGATCCATAGCGGCGTCGCCCAGACACCGGACCCCATTGAATCTCCTGCCGCTCCCGTTCACCGGGACATTCCCTGCCGGGTCGCCTTTTCGCCCGGGGGCGGGGGCATCCCGCTGATTCTCGCCGAACTGGAGCAGGCGCGTTCCCATGTGGATGTCGCCATGTTCTATTTCAGCAGTGAAGCCCTGGTGAACAAGCTCTGTCACTTGGCGGCCGAACGAGGCATCCAGGTACGTGTGCTGACCTCGGCCGACATGGACAAGCCAGCCACGCGGCCGGTATTGGAAAAACTGCACGACCATGGCGCCGCTGTCTTTGTGGTCGAGCCGGGCACTATCGGCAAGTTGCACCACAAGTGCGCGGTGGTGGACGGGAAAGTCGTGCTGACGGGCGCGGCAAACTGGTCGGAAGCGGCCGATCAAAGCAACCATGAGGATGTGCTGGTTCTGTATTCCCCGGAATTGGCGGTCCAATACCTGACGCGGTTCGACGAACTTCAGGACAAAGGGGTGCGGTTATCCGGGCCGCCTCCATCAAAAATCGCTCGTCGGCTGGATCGCCGGCCACCGCCGCCCCGAAAAAATGTTCCCGGAACTGAAGCCGAGGCGGCGCAAGCCCGTGTGTATTTCACGCCTGCCCGGGAGCAAATCCTGGCGGACCTGCTGCCGCAGTTGCGTCAAGCCCGCCAAGTGGAAGTGGGCATGTACCTGCTGTCGGACAAGGAGTTGCTGGCGACTTTGGCGGAAATCGCCACGAACGCTACGGTGCGGGTGGTGGTGGATGCCGGTGTGCTGGCCGGCAAGGGAATCGGAAACCTGCAGATCTTATGGGATGCGGGTGTGCAGATTGCTACTTTTCATGGCGAGAGAGCTTCCATGCATCTCAAGTCGGTTGTGATCGATGACCGCTGTGTCTGGACTGGTTCCGCCAACTGGACCCAAGGTGCCCTGGATTGGAACTACGAAGATGTGGTCTTTCTCGATTCTCCCGATTTGGCGCGACTGTATGCCCGGAAACTCCGCGATATTTATTCGGCCAGCCGGTCCTTTCACAACGAGGCCTTGAATCTCGAACGACAGGAAGGAGTGGCCGAGGGAATCGGTTTTCATGAGGATTTGCCGGTGACCGGCCCGCGCACCAACTTCACGGAATTGGATCGTCTTCCTTTTCCGGAAATAGCGGCTGCCGGTCAGGTGCGCTACGTGGTCGGTGAAGAATACCAACCCCTCCTTCGCAAGATGATCCGGGAGGCGCGCCAATCCATTTTCGTCGGTATGTATGTGTTTTCGGAGCAGAAGAGCGCGGCGCCCTTTGCGGAAGAGCTTATCCGCGATCTGGAAGCCGCGGCCAAGCGCGGCGTATATGTCTATTTACTTCTCTATACCGCCCCAAGCACCTTGGACCGGTTGGCCGAGCACCACTCCAACCGGGCCGAACGCCTCCGCCGCGCCGGAATCGATGTGCGGCTGGCTCTGCCTAACAACATTCTCCACATGAAGACCGTCATTGTGGACCTCTCCGTCGTGCTGACGGGTTCCCATAACTGGTCCGAAGGCGCCCTGTCCGGAAAGCGCGTCTATGAAAGCAGCGCCCTGATCGTGCTGGATGCCCAAGAGCCTGCTTTGGCCGATTTCATACTGAGCCGGAAAACCATCAGCGACATGCGCAGTCGCGACTTGTGGGAACAGGAAATCACCACCCTGCGGCATTTGAACCAAGCCCGAGGGACCGCCCACGACGATCTCCTTGAACAACTGGAGGGCGTGGAATGAAGACCGGCATCAAACAGCCCCCGGCTCACCGCGCCGGGCTACAACCCGATCTGGGCTCGGCTGTCGGCCGGGGCGCTGACCCGGCGGATCGAAAGGGTAAGGCGGTCTCGCCGAGACCGCCGCGGAATGGAGCCGGCACGCCACCACGCCGCTTCTTTATGGCATCTTCCTTCCTCATATGGCTTTGCCTCGCTCACGTCGCCTTCGCCCAACTCGATGTCTTCCACATGCGCGACGGCTCCACCCTCACCGGCAACATTGTGGGCGAGACCGCCGATGCCTACCGCACCCTGATCCAGACGCCAACCGCCCCCATGATGACCAACGTGCCCGTCCGGGCCGTGCGCTATGTGGTCTATGGCACCCCCCAGAAGGCGCGTGCCAACCTCGATCTCGATCGCGTCGCCCGCTCCCTCAACGCCCGCGACACCGCCACCGTTCGGTTCCTCCCCACTGAAGCCTTCGGCGATTCCGTGAATGAAGCCGTTGCCGCCGCACGCGGACGGATATGGATTCTGGCCTTCTATATCAGCGGCGGCATGGACCCGACGATAGACGCATTTTACAATACCCTGCGCGCCAAGGCCCGTGCCGGCCTGGATGTCCGGATCATCTCGGAATTCGGCGCCGGTACGCCCATGCCGATCCGGCACGGGACCGCGAATTTCACGCATACCCTGCAGGCGGACGGCATTCAGGTCAGCTTCATTCAGGAATACAGGGTCATGCACAAGAAAGTGCTGATTGTGGACGGCAACGTCCTATTTCTCGGAAGCTCGAACTTGACAGGTGCCGGGGTAAAAACCAGCGATGAATTCAACGTGCGCATCGAAAGCGAACCGCTGGTCCGCCGGGCGGAGGCCGACTTCCTCCGTATGGCCCGGCAGGCGAAAACATTCGAAGAACTCAAATAGATAGGTGCTCGACATGAAAATTGCTATTCTACTGGCCATGGTATGGCTCTCCATTCCCATGACGGCCTTCTCGTCCTGCAACTATCCCTGCGAAATTGACAACCCGGATGAGTCCCAGCGCTGGGCCGTTCCTTGCGTTGACGCCCCGGAGGGGACGACCATCACGAATGAGCCCTGTAAGGAATGCGACGGTGCTGGTCAAATTCGGCACAAAGCGAATGGAACAGAAGTAGAGGTTGCAGGGGTTTCCGGACGGTGTTGCGATGGGATATGGTACGCAATAGACCAAGCCAAAGAAGACGACGAGTGCTGGGAATGGGATGAGTACACTTGCAGTTATGTTGAACTTCCAAAAAAGTGTTGGAGGCTAATCACAGTACCCCCGGCACAAAATGACGATCAAGTCTGTCCAGATTGTTATTCAATTCTATCTCCAACTTATACTTGTGGGTATAAAAAGGAATTTCGAACTGTTAAAAAGGCAATACCAGCATGTAAAGGACAAGCTGGCTTTCAAAAAGTATGGACATACGATCAAATTGACCGATTTTGCAAGGGAGAGCTAGACGAATGCGGGATGATGCGATTTCTTCTAAATGATTTTGCCAACGTGGTCAATGATCCCTGCGTGAGCGCTGCGGTAAGTGGATATGTTGCATTGTACGGAGGGATGTGTGACGGGTCCCAACTTGCATCATTGATTGACGATATAATAAATTGTCTTGGTGGGGCAAATGATTTATTGGAGGAATTAATTGCAGCATTGATGGATCCTTGGACTGCAATTAATAATCTGGCTTCTTGGCACTCATACTTTGCAAATAAACCCGGCTGGATATGTGACTTTATTGTATGTGTTGAAGATCCATTGGCGTTGCCGCGGAGGCACAAATTTATGGAAGACAGATTAATAGGAGACAAATGTCCATGAGACTCATAAGGCGAATTATGATTATGTCAATCTTTACTTATCAAGTTAATCATTGTTGTGCAGATCATGTGCCGATAGAGGTTGTTCGTAGGATTGAACAGGTACTCGCAACGGATAAAATATACACCAACTTATTTATAGCCGATTTAACAATAGAGGAAACTGTCTCAATTACTACTAAGTCCGAGCATGAAATAATAGAAGAGTTGAGGGAAGAATATACTGATTCAGATGAATGGAGGCAACAGTTTAAGACTGCTGATGACTTTATCAAATCTGCACTTTCATTTGTGCTTGAAACAGCGCAGGAAGACGCAAATATAAACAAAACAGTAAAAGTGCGAGTTGCACAGTCAGGAAGCTATGCGAATTATACCGTTATGAATGACGGTGGGCATGGCAATCCCACATACGAAGAAGTGCAATATAGAGACAATATGGATGTATGGCAAACGGTGCGCATTGATCATAGTAAGAAATCTATTGATACATTTATTCGAAAAACGCCTCTATATTATGAATACATATTTCCAGATAAATTTGAGACACTCGACCGAATTGCTTGGCAAATGGCAGTCCGCAGATTTCAGCCAGAACACGATGGCGCTTCGTTGATAGAGGCTATGCTTGTTAAAACAAATCAATATATTGATGTTGGTTCGTTTCGTTGGAAATTATCTTTCAATGCAGGTAAAACAATAGCGACACTCACCGTTGGGCCGATCAATAACCCCCATGTTGTTCGAAAGTATGACATTGATATTAGTGTGTCTCCTGCCAGAATAATCGGGAAACAATTTGACAATTCAGAAGAAACTGTGATGTGGCGCTTTGATTATTCTGTGTTACCAGAGACATCGAGTGTCTATCCTCATAAATTGTCATATGTCTTATCTAAAAGGAATAGGCCAGGCGACAAACTAATGAGAATAGTTACATTTAACCGTATGGTATTGGGTCAAGAATGGCCTGCAAAAGATGCATATGAAAAGCTATTGAATAAGTACATAGATTATGAAAAGCGAAAGAATTGAGTCCCTTAATCTAGCAATCATGGTATGAACTCGACCCCGTTCATCGTGAGCGCATGCCGTTGCCATGCCGAGAAGGACACGAATTGAGTATGCCGGGGTGGTAAATCATGTGATGTGCCGGAGTGAAAACCAGCGATGAATTCATCGTGCGCATCGAAAGCGAACCGATAGTATGCCGGGCGGAGGCCGACTTCCTCCGTATGGTCCGGCAGGCGAAAACATTCGAAGAACTCAAATAGATAGGTGCTCGACATGAAAATTGCTATTCTAATGGCCATGGTATGGCTCTCCATTCCCATGACGGGATTTTCGACCTGCAACTATCCCTGCGAAATTGATAACCCTGACGCATCACAGCGCTGGGCTGAACCCTGTGTGCGTTCATCATATTCAGAAGATGTCACGCCGAGACCCCAAGCATGGTCACAGGGATACATGTCAGAGGTTGTACAAAAAGCAATTAACTTTGTTGGCGGATATTTTAGCATAGGACATATAAATCCTGGGACAAAATCTTTCTGGCGCTTTCATTTTTTACAATGTTGCGAAATAGATGGGGAATACAAAGTCGGCGAGATAAAGATATTCAGCGTTAACCCAGTTGTTTCTGGAGTTATTGATTGGGTGGCAAGTTCACATGGTCTAAGTCTTTTATCGGGAATCGCAGATCAAATTGCAAATGGGCTTGCAGGTGCATTTCCCGCCGGAGTTGTCGCGCAAATAAAAGACTACATTGAATCATGGATGCCGTCATTGAATATTGGGAACTTTATTGGAGCATACCAAGAAGACTATACCGAAGAAAAAAGAAAAGATGACTGCAAAGGATGTCCCAATGAAGACACCATATGGACAGGATTTCAAGCAGTTGTAGGTTCGGTTGCAGGGGCAACATTAAGCATTCCTGCATATCAGATTCAGGGATATGGTATCCCCTCTATTCAGGTCAAAGTGCTTGAAGGCAGGTTGAGTTGGCGTAAAAGAGGTTCGCTATATGGCGGGTATAATCGAATTGATATTACAGGTAGAGCGGCATTGCTGCTTTTCTCATATCAAATCGGCGGCAATGCGCCGGTGCTTGTATGGGGCATTCGTCCGACAGGAATAAGCAATTCAAGCGGCCATAGCATTTGTAATCGCTGGTAGATGAGAAAGGATTGACTTATGAAATATCTTACAAATATGACACGGGTATGTCTGCTGGTGTTATTGGCAGGTTTTGCCTATGGGCAATTAGATCCAATCAAGGATTATGAATGGATTGGGATTTCCATGGGATCAACTTCAAACGGGGAATTGCCGTCGCCATTAGCTCTCGTGATGGATGCGTATATGCAGGCAAAATCTGGGAACAGGTCGGCTTTCTATGACCGGTTCGAGGCAATCATCCAGAAGGACGGTTTTGGCGAAGTTGACAATCTTTTTACTATATGGAGCCATTCAACAGATATTGTGTATACGCTGGCGGTGGAAGCACGGCTGGCGGGCGGTGCGCAACGCCGCGCGTTCCTTATACTGCCCAAGGCCATAAATCCCATCCAGGATCCGTCGTCGTCCGGGTTAAAGCCTCTTGTGCTTTACGCAATAGACCGCGGGGCTGGCTGGAAATTAACGACATCTAATCTACACCCCGAAGCAACCTCTGGCCTGTTAACAATGGCCACAAGTCATCGCACGGAGATGCATCCATCCGACGAAGAAATCCAGAGAAAACTTGACGATTTTGACCGGCAATACATTGCAATGCTTGAGCAAAAGGGCGTTCCGCAGCAACTGATTATTGCGGAAAAAGAAGTCCAGGAGCAGATGAACCGACGAGAGATGATTGCCACATGGGACGATTGGCAAAGGTTTTATCATGCGACATATCTGACCAACCAACCGGCTTTTTCGAGTCTTGAGCCCGTTGCGATGGACTTTTCAACACCGTATGCCGCGTGGCGAAGCCTGCTGCATGCTCAGGCGACCGGCCAAATAAATGTGCTGCTTGCACATGCCGATGAAGGCTCCAGAACGAGGATGACAAGTGATCCGTGGTATGCCCAGGCAAACGCGGGGAAAAGCAGATTGACGTTTAGCCATCTGACGTGGGAGGTCCCTCTGCTCAAGGCGAGAGCAACCGTGGAGGAGAAAGAGTATGTGCTGTTCTGGTCTCGCTCTCAAGATCCTCAGAAGGGGCGGGAAGGGTTGGTAAGTTTTAATCTGATGGTGTTATGCCGAAAAGGGGATCAATACGTTCTGACGGATGATATGAGCAGTTCTGACTTCTGCAGTTTGCATTTTTTCGCAGGTCCGGATGACAGTCTGCAAACCACCCCCCCATTTGGCTTGTATGAAACATGGCGAGAAAACTGGGCAAATAGCAAATTTCCCCCATATTTCTATACCATTGAAGCTCCCAACATTTCCCCAAAGGGGTCAGACTGACCCCTACTCGGGACTGACCCTTACCGGGTGATGAAGGCCGATGAAACCAGATATTCAACCACGGGGACCGGTTCAGCAGTTCCAACAGGAGGGATGGCGCAGACCAGACGAAAGCGTATTGTACCGGCCGAAATCTCCAGCTCGCAAATCTTCGGGTACTGGAGTTCCGTCGCAGGCGGAGACGGATTTTCTTCGCGAAGAAAACAAAGTTCGTCGGAGGCGATGGAGACATTCAGGCCGACAAACTCTCGCCTGGGTCGTGTTCGCATCCCTCCTCCCCCTGTTGATTGTGCTTCTGGACTATCTGTTTTTCTAATCCGCCGAAAAGGGCTCAAGCTACAAGCCGTAAAAGAGAAACAGGAAAACAGGACCGGATCAGGGGAGGGCATCAAGGAGGAGCCGGGCCTGGGCCAGGGGGAGGACGCGGTAGGCGGGCTGGCAGGCAACCGTGTACTCTGGACTGTGATGGATGGCGGGGTAGCCGTTGGCGCGCCAGTCGCGGTCGAGGCGTTTCCATTCGGCGCGGGTGAGGTGGCCTTGGGGCGCGGCGGCGAGGAGGCGTCCGAAAGACCGCCACGTGCGGCGGAAGCGTGCGGGATCGGCGTCGAAGGAGCGGGCGCCGGCGAGGAAGGCGGCGTGGAGGGCGTCGAGGTCGCCGCCTTGCGCCTTGAAGGGACGGAGGTTCAGGCGGCCGATGCGGCCATCGGGAGTGAGCGGGATCCAGAGCGGTTCATTGGGTTGCGGCGGGCCGAGGGAGGCCCATTCGGTTTGAAGCCATTGGCGGGCGGCGAATTCGTTTTGGATGGCATGTTCGCCGCCGCGGGTGGCATGGACGATCCACTTGGCGGCGTCGTCGATGCGCCACTCGGTTTCGGCGCGCGCCCGGGCCAGGCAGAAGGCCGCGTCGGGGTCGGGGGTGCGGGTGCAGGCGCCGAGGAGGAGCAGGGGCAGAACGGCCTTGAAAAGAACGGTTTTCATGTCATTATTACATTTATGAATAATCGTAATAACACGGCGGAGGCCGGGATTGCAAGGCTGAGCCTGTCGCTGCCGAACGGGCTGGCGGAGGAACTGGACGGGCTGGTGGCGGCGAAGGGGGCGGCGAGCCGTTCGGCCCTGGTGGCGGACCTGGTGCGGGAGGCGGTGACGGAGCACCGCTCGCGCAAAGGCCGCCAGGAGGTGGCGGGGGCGATCACGATGGTCTATGACCACCATGCGCGCAACCTGCAGGCGAAGCTGACGGCGCTGCAGCATGACGCCGAGGGGCTGATCGTGTCGGTGATGCATGTGCATCTGACCCATCACGACTGCCTGGAGGTGCTGGCGGTTCGGGGGGCCGCGGGCCGGATCCGGGAACTGGCCGACCGCCTGGGAGCGGTTCGGGGGGTGAAGCACGCCAAGCTGACGATCACGATGGCGGGACACCGGGGATGAGCATGAAGAGGAAGTGGATTTGGGCCGCGGGGATCCTGGCGGCGCTGGGCGGCGGCTCGCCGGCAGGGGCGCAGGTCACGACGCGGGTCACGCATGCCTGGCTGCAGGCCGTGAACGAGGCGGGATTCACCACGAATCAGGTTCCCCACCCGATCGTTCTCCGGGGCGTGGTGTTGAACGACCCCGGGGAAATGCTGGACCCAAGCTTTGATCCGGATGCCACGGCGGAGGTGACCAAGGGGGGGGAATTCCAGCTGTTCATCCAGGGCGTGGAAGGCGATCGCGGAGGCACGGCGCTGTGGATGGCGCAGAACTACGATGCGGCCGCGCCGTGGAAGCCGGGAGTCAAGGACTATGGCGCGGAATGGACCCAGGAACTGGCCCGGGTCATGCAAAGCGGATTCCGCAAGGGCGACGTGGTGGATGTCACGGCCCGAATGTCGCTCTTCTACGGGGGCAAGTGGAACATCAACGAAAACCACTCCACGAATTCGGCCAACGATTTCGATATCGTGCTGGTGAAAGAGAACGCCGGACTGCCGCCGGCGGAGGCGATCACGCTGGCGGATTTGAAGAACGCCGACGACAGCGCGATTTTCGATGCGACGCGCGCGACAGGCGGGGAGCACTGGCAGGGGATGCGGGTGCGGCTGGACGGCATCCGGCTGGCGGACACGAACGGCTGGGGGCAGGCGGCGTGGGACGACCGGCGGTGCACGGCGGCGGACGACACGGGCCGCACGCTGACGCTGCGGATGCCGCGGACGGACCTGGCGGGCCCGCCATCTACCTCGAAGTGGATTTCCGTCGTGGGCATTCTGAACCAGGAGAGCGGCAGCGGCACCATCGGCACCAACGGCTACGAGCTGTTCGTGCAGGAGATCGGGCCGGTGCTGGATCTGGGCCGTTCGGCCTCGGGCGGCATGGCGGTGAGCTTTTCGGCCGATTACGAAGGCTACGTACTGGAGGCGTCCGACGACGGGTTGAAAACCTGGACGGCAGTGGACGCCATGCCGGTCCGGGTGATCTGGATCGAGGACGAGGGAACTTCGTCGAACCGGGAGTACCGGTTGAGGAAAGCGGATTGAAGAGCGGATTTTCATTGATCGAGCTGCCGGCTTGCCAGCCGAAGCCTTGGCGAAGGCAAGCGCAATCGGCATTCTCGCTGATCGAGCTGCTGGTGGTGACGGCGGTGCTGGGGCTGCTGGCGGCGCTGGCGGGCCCGCCGCTGCTGGCGGCGATCGAGCGGGGCCGGGTCGGGCGGGTGGTATCCGACCTGCGAACGGTGGAGGTCGCGCTGGAGGCGTACCGCACGGAGCACGGCCGCTATCCGCCGGTGACGGTGTCGTGCGCGCAGCTGGATGCCGAAGAGGTTTTGCAGCTTCCGCAGGAGCTGGCGGACGGCGGCTATCTGCCGGAGAATCCGCGGACGCGCACCTCGACGCTGCTGGAGGATCCGTTTCATCCGGGGAGCACCTATAAATACACCGCGCCGGAGCCGTACTGGATGAACGGGTCCATGATGAACGAACGCTTTCCGGTCTGGGTGCCGGACGATTTCCCGTCGTGCCAGGCCGCGGGGGGGCGGGTGGACGACTCGCCGAATTCGCCGCTGGCGTGGGCGGTGTGGAGCCAGGGGCCGCGGCCGCAGAACAGCAAGGCGCTGAACGCCAAGGCGCCGGCGGCGGGATTTACGTGGTATGGGGGGACGGGCGATCACGGGGTGATCGCTCGCTACAAGGAGCGCAACGGGCCGAGCTGGTCCACGCTGCGGTAGGCGGACCGGATTCACCCGCGGGGCAAGCCCGTGGGGGGTGGACTACCAGAGGACGGGGGTGTCGGCTTCCGGGGTGGCGGCGGGCGCCGGGACGGGCGCCGGGACAGGCGCGGGGCCGGGATTGTTCTTTTTGGGGGAGGGCTGGAGGAAGTCAAAGCGCGCGCCGATGGGGAAATGGTCGCTGTAGCCGCCGCGATAGTATTCCTGGCCGACGAAGGAGGGGACGGGGGCGCCCTTGCGGCGGCCGCT
>CAZHSS010000034.1:4552-11403 GCA_964535205.1 uncultured Verrucomicrobiota bacterium | reverse complement strand
CCGATGAGCCGCTTTCTTGACGCAGCCCTGCCCCCGGCCCGCCCCCGCAAAGCCCCCGAGACCGGCCTCACCGCGACGCCGGCTTCTCCAGCCCTTTCAGCAGAAAGGGCCAAACCACAAAGATCCACAGCGGGCACGCCGCGGCCAGCGCATACATGGCCCCGTTCTCCCCCAGCCACGGCGCCGTCAGTCGCCGCAGATTCCCCATCATCAGCGACAGCACCAGCACGCCGACCGCCACCGCCACGATGCGGTAGGCACCCAGCCGGGCCGGGTCGTAGCGCACATAGGTCCGTTCGATGTGCCAGGCCGCCGCGAATGCCAGCAGCGCCGCCGCCGCCCGGTACGTGTCGCGCCCGAAGCGGGCCAGGTCCGCCCCCCCCGGGACTGGACGCCAGTGCATGAACGCAATGCCCACCGCCGCCAGCAACGCCGCCCCCCCCAGCACGAACCACGCCTGCGAAGGCGTCTGCTCCGTCCGGCGAACCGCCCGGCATGCCGCCCACACCACGGGAATCGCCAGCAGCCACGACCCCGCCACATCCACCGGCGTATGCACGCCCAGATACACCCGGGAAACCCCCGTCAGCCCGATCCAGGCCAGCGCCGGAATCCACAGCCACCAGCGCCGCGCCGCCGCCGCAATCCCCCCCCACAGCAGCGCCGAACTCGACGCATGCCCGCTGGGAAACGAATAGCCGAACGCCCCCCACTGCGCCTCGCCCACCGGCAGGATCAGCGGATCGCGCAGCCACGGACGCGGAATGCAGCAGACGTTTTTCACCGCGCTCGACAGCAGGTCCCCCGCCAGCAGCGCCAGCCCCGCCCGGTACCCCACACTCCCCCCGAACACCCAGGCGTCGATGCGCTCGCCCAGCAGCAGGGCCGAGAACAGCACCCCCAGCACCGCCATCAGCCAGAACCCCTCCCCCCATTCCGTCACCCGCAGAAAGAATTCCTCGCCCCCCGGTGTGCGGTGCTCCTGCATCCACCTCAAGAAATTCAATCCCAATTCGTTCATGGCGCGTCCTTTGCTTGAACCGGCAATCTAGCACGCTCCGGCATCCGCTGTCCATTGCATCGATAATCAATGTTTGCAAACAATGATTGTACCGGATTGGATATTCAGGTATGAAAAGGAGCGCAGAGGTACACCATGAAACCATTGAATCCAACCCTCTGGCGCACCTGCAAAATGCTGGCTGGACGCCAGCGCATTCAACTGCTTCGCCATCTGCATGAGCACCCCGGCCGCAACGTCAGCGAACTGGGCCGCGCCGTGGGAATCAAGCGGGCTTGCGCCAGCCAGGAACTGAGGCGGATTCAATCCCGCGGTCTCCTGAAGGCACAACGCCGGGGATGCCCGTTGATTTACCGCATGGAGACGGATCCCCAGGTGCCATCGGCGGCCCCTCTTCTCAGGTCCATCCAGACCGCTTTCCGCACCCGGCCTTCCCTCCAGGACATGGAGATGTGCCGGATTGCCAACGGCCTTGCCCATGAACGACGAATCGCCATCGCCAAGGCCCTTCTGGAATCCCCCCGATCCCTGACGGAACTGCTTCCGCTGGTGAACATGCCCCAGCCCTCCCTGATCCGGCATCTGCGGATCATGGAGAAAAGCAGGATCCTGGTCCGTCGGCAGCACCAGTGGTCCTATTCGCCGCTTCCTCATCCCTTGGCCCGTACGCTGACCCAACTCCTCCGGGACCGGTAAGCTTTTATTCAGGTCCAGGGGGGCAAACTCGATAATCAATGTTTGCAAACATTGATTATCGCAAAAAGAATGGACCACGCGCCCGAAAACGGACAAGGCGGAACGGCGCGCGCCGTTCCGCCCTGTCGGGAAGGGGAGGTTCGATCAGAACCGCTTCCAGAAGTCGGCCGCCTGCTTGCGGGACTCGGCGCAGATCTTCTTTTCGTCGAGGCCCTTCAATTGGCCGCCCTGCATCAGCACCTTGCCGTTCACGATGGTGGAGTCCACCCGCGCCGCGCAGATGCCGAACAGGTAGTGGCCCAAGAACGTGTTGTCGTTCATCGGGGTCGGCGGCTGGTAGTCCATCACCACCACGTCGCCGTAGCACCCCTTCTTCAGCTCGCCCACCGGGCGGTTGAAGAACCGGCTGGCGATCTGCGCATTGTTCTTCATCAGCAGATTGCAGGCCTCGACAAAGAACACCTGCGAATTCTTCGCGGCGTGCTTGTGGAAGACGTTGGCCACGCGGACCTCCGCCTTCATGTCGGTGGTCATGGCGTCGGTGCCCAGCCCGACCAGCACGCCCTTCTCCATCATCTTCATCACGGGGGCGACGCCCACCGCGTTGTTCATGTTGGATTCGGGATTGTGCACCGCGCAGGTGCCGGTTTTGGCCATCAAGCCGATTTCCCTGTCGCCGACGTGCACGCAGTGGATCGCCAGGGTCTTGGGCCCCAGCCCGCCCGCCGCATGCAACCGCTCGATCACGGACTTGCCGTACTGCTTCTTGTTCGCCACCTGGTCGGCCTTGTCTTCGGCGATATGCACGTGCATCCCGCAGTCGAACTCCCGGGCCAGATCGCAGGACTTCTTCAGCGACTTGTCGTTCACGGTGAACAGCGCGTGCAGGCCCATCATCCCCGATACCAGATCATCGCCCTTCTTCCGCTTCGCCTGGATCTTCTTGAGGAACTGGACGTTCTCTTCGATGCCTTCCTCGCCCTTCTTGTAGCGGTCGGAAATGCCCAGCGTCAGCACGCTGCGCACCCCGGCCTTCCGGCAGGCCTTTTCGATCACCGACAGGCTGCCGGTCTGGAAGCTCTGGCTTTCGTGGTGGTCGATAATGGTGGTCGTGCCGTTCTTGATGCAGTCAATCAGCGGAATCAGGCTGCTGTAGAGCACATCCTTGCCGTTCAGGGCATTGTCCAGCGGCCACCACAGGCGCTCGAGCACCTCGACGAAATTGGTCGCCGGCGGCTGCTTGGGCGAGAGCCCGCGGCAGAACGTGGAATACAGGTGCATGTGGGCATTGATGAAGCCCGGCATGATGACCTTGCCCCCGGCGTCCAGCACCTTCGCGCCGCGCGCCTGCTTCTTCACCGCCGCGGCCTTGCCGACCGCCTGGATCACGCCGTCCACGATCAGCACCGCGCCGTCGCCGATAATCCGGTTGTTGTCGCCCAGGGTCACCACGGTTCCGTTCGTGATCAGCAGGGCCTTGCTCTTCTTCTGTGCCATGTTCATCTCCTCTTTGGGTGTTCAAACGAATCACGGGGGCCGGACGGCCCCCGTGAGCAGATTTCTAGGCGTGCATCGCCTGTTTCTCTTTCGGCGTGCGGTCGCGCAGGCGCAGCGCCTTCGCGGGGCACTGCAGCACGCACAGGCTGCACCCGATGCATTTGGACGGATCCGTCTCCGGATAGCCTTCCGAATTCAGCGAAATGGCCAGGTACGGGCAGCGCGTGCAGTTGCCGCACTGGACGCACAGATCGTCGGTGCAGTCGGAAATCTGCTTGGTGCCGTCCAGATCCATGAACCCGCGGATCGGGTCGGGCTGGGCGATGCCCACCAGCTGGGAAACCGACTGGATCCCGCGCGCCTGCATCAGGTGGCTCAGGCCCGAGCACAGCTCGTCAATGATCGGGTAGCCGTGCTTCTCGACCACGGTGCAGAACTGCACGGTGTTGGTGCCCAGCGCCAGGAAGTCCGCCGCCGCCTTGTAGTTCATCGGACCGGCGTTGCCGGAAATGGTCACGCCCAGGCCGCCGGCGCTGGCCAGGCACAGGTAGCTGACCGGGGTAATGCCCTCGCCGCTGATGCCGGAGACCACGCCGTCCTCCCAGACCTTCGGGCCCGGCTTGAACGCCAGCGACGGGAAGGTGTTGGCCAGCGTCACGCCCGCCTTCGATTTCGGATACTGCTCCAGCACCGGCTTGATCGCCTTCAGGATGCTCTTGATGTCCGTCACCGCGCTCGTCAGCTTGAACAGCTTGGGAATGTCGGGATTGCCGACCTCCAGCACCCAGCCGATGATCTTGGCCGACAGCGCCGCGTTCTGCGAGACGATGTCGCCCTCGGCGCCTTCGCCGCCCTGCGGGCACGACAGGCTGTACTCGATGACCATCGCGCCCGCCTTCTCCAGCTTGCGCGTGTTGCTCTGCCAGCTCTTGCGGTCGCTCGTGTCGTTGCCCGACACGTTGCCGCCGGTGGACGCGCCGGTCAGGCGGTCGGGATATTCCTTGATCAGCCGCTTGACCTCCCGGCACACCCGGTCAATCGGGTGGTCCGACACGTTGTCGCAGTTGCCCCACGTCGTGTCGTTGAAGCACGTCATGTAGGCCGCCGGAATGTGGATCGGCAGGTTGTCGAAGGCGGTCTTCATGATGCCGCCCGCCCAGCCCGCGTCGTAGGCCTTCTTCATCTGCTCGTAGCCATCCGACGCCGGCGACGCCGACAGCAGGAACGGGTTGATCAGCTTGCGGCCGAAGAAATCGGTCTGCAGCGAGACCGGCACCATGTTGTAACCTTCGACCAGCACGCGGCTCTTCTTCGGATCAGGCACCTTCGGGGCCTTCTGGCGGTTCAGCTCCGCATCCACCGCCATCGCGCAGTTCTTGCCCGCGCCCGAGGCCGTCACCACGAACGTCGGGCCGTTCGCGATGTCGCCTGCGTAGTACACGCCCTTGGCCGGCTTGACGGGAATCGTCCCGCGCGCGCCGATCGCCATGACGACCGCCCGGATGTCCCCGCGCGTCTGCTCCGTGCCCGCCAC
Source organism: uncultured Verrucomicrobiota bacterium (assembly GCA_964535205.1). Taxonomy (GTDB): domain Bacteria; phylum Verrucomicrobiota; class Kiritimatiellia; order CAIQIC01; family Lenti-01; genus JAAZFE01. Next base: position 6,655 of record CAZHSS010000034.1, on the reverse strand, counting down.
GTCCTTCAGGGCGCCCACATTGAACGCCTGGCCCGCCGGCAACTCGACCTTCTGCGTTTGGATCCCCGCGACCTTGCCGCCCTTGTCCAGAATCCCGACCACGCGCATGCGCCCGTTCACATCAATGCCGTATTCGACCAGATCCAGCTTTTCACGCGCCGTCAGCGGCATCTCGCCGACGTTCTCCAGCGCGATCATTTCGACGGACTTGGCGCCCGCGAGCTTCGCCGCCACCGCGCAGTCCAGCGCCGTTGCGCCGCCGCCGACCACCGCCACCTTCTTGCCGCGCACCCCGAAGCTCTTCGGCTTCTTCAGGAAGTCAATCCCGCCGATCGCCAGCTCCTTGTTCGGAATGTTCAGGATGATCGGCTCCCACAGGCCCGCCGCGACGATCACCGCCTTGTACCCCTTTTTCAGCAGCGCCTTGGGCTCGGTGATTTTCTTGCCCGCAAGCAGCTTGATGCGGCCGCCGCCCATTCCCAGGCAGAACGCGACGTCCTTTTCGAGCATTTCCTTGTACAGGCGGTGCTCCGGAATCAGCCGGCACATGCCGCCGCCCTTGTCGTTCTGCTCGAAGATATCCACCTTGTAGCCCTTCTGGACCAGCGTAACCGCCGCCGCGAGGCCCGCCGGGCCCGCGCCGATCACCGCCACCTTGCGGCCGTTAAGCTTCGCCTTCGCATACGCCGGAAACGTGCCGTACTCACGCGCCTTCGCCACGATCGTCGCCTGCACCGCCGGAATGTTCACCGCGCAATCCATCTTCTTGTGCACGCACGCGCCCATGCACAGCGTGTCCGGACACACCATCCCGCAGATGCCGCCCAGCGGATTCTTCGACATGATCTCCGCCGCCGCCCGCTGGAAGTCCGCCGGCGTTCCCAGCTTCACCGCCATGATGAAATCCGCCGGCGAGCAGTCGCACGGGCAGGCTTCCTTGCAGGGCTTCTCTTCGCAGAATTCGCACTTTTCAATTTCGGCCCGCAGCTGGGCATCGGTCAGAATCGGGTTGTTGAACAACATCCGCTTGGCGCTAATCGTCATGACTTGTCTTCTCCTGGGGGGTTCACCTGGATTCGTTGAGAATCGGTCGCAAAATCTAACAGCCCGCCCCCCCCCTTGCCAACCTTTGATTGCATCCTGACGCAAAATCCGTCGAACCGTTTCGACACCCGGGGCGTCCCGATGCGGGCACGCCTCCGGATCATTTCGCCATTGTCAGCCGCGCGGGAACATCCCATGCTGGATTCCAGCCGGAGGACACGCATGAACAACGCCCCTTTCATTCTGGCCCTCGACCAGGGCACCACCAGTTCCCGCGCCGTCCTGTTCGACCGCGAGTTGCAGATCGTCGCCTCGGCCCAGCAGGAATTCCCCCAGCTCTATCCCCGCCCCGGCTGGGTCGAGCACGACCCCGAAGACCTCTGGCAGTCGCAGCGCGCCGTCTTGTTCGACGCCCTTTCGCGCGCGGATTGCCCGCCCTCCCGCGTCGCCGCCATCGCCATCGCCAACCAGCGCGAAACCGTCGTGGTCTGGAACCGCCGGACGGGCCGGCCCGTCCATAACGCCATTGTCTGGCAGTGCCGCCGCACCGCCGACGCCTGCGAAGCCCTCAAGGCCCGCGGGCTGGAAGACCGCATCCGCGAAAAAACCGGCCTCCTTCTCGATGCCTATCTGTCCGCCACCAAAATCCAATGGATCCTCGACCACGCGGACGGTGCGCGCGATGCCGCCCGCCGCGGCGATCTGCTCTGCGGCACCGTGGATTCCTGGCTGCTCTGGAACCTCTCCGGCGGCGCCACCCATGCCACCGATTACACCAACGCCTCGCGCACCCTGCTGTTCAACATCCACGACCTCCGCTGGGACGACGACCTGCTCGATCTGTTCGACATCCCCGCCGCCATGCTGCCCGCCGTCGTGCCGTCCTCCGGCCCCGCCGCCGAATGCCGCCTGCCCGAATTCGGGAACCACCCCGTCCCGATCCTGGGCGTGGCCGGCGATCAGCAGGCCGCGCTGTTCGGCCAGGGCGCCTTCGCCCCCGGCCAGGCCAAAAACACCTACGGCACCGGCTGCTTCCTTTTGATGAATACGGGGGATAGC
>CAZHSS010000034.1:1552-4542 GCA_964535205.1 uncultured Verrucomicrobiota bacterium | reverse complement strand
GGCTGCTTCCTGCTCATGAATACGGGCAGCGAAGCCGTTCGGTCGCGCCAGGGGCTCCTGACCACCCTCACCGCCCAGACCCGCCCCGGTTCGCCGGCTTACGCCCTCGAAGGCAGCGTGTTCATCGCCGGCGCCGTCCTTCAGTGGCTGCGCGACGAACTGCAGATTCTCGCGTCGGCCGCCGACTCCGACGCCATCGCCGCTTCCATCCCCGACACCGGCGGCGTCTATCTCGTCCCCGCCTTCACCGGACTCGGCGCTCCCCGCTGGGACATGTACGCGCGCGGCGCGCTGGTCGGCCTGACCCGCGGCGCCGGACGGCCCCAGATCATCCGCGCCGCCCTTGAATCCATCGCCTATCAGTGCGTGGATGTGGTGGACGCCATGCGGGCCGACTATCCCCGTCCCATCGCCGGCCTGCGCGCCGACGGCGGCGCCGCCGCCAACGACTTCCTGATGCAATTCCAGGCCGACCTGCTCCGCTGCCCCGTCGAACGCCCCCCCTGCATGGAGAGCACCGCCCTGGGCGCCGCCGCCCTCGCCGCGCTTCATCTCGGCTGGCACACCCTGGACTCCCTCGCCGCCCGGCCTCCCGCCCGCGTGTTCACCCCTTCCATGGACGCCGCCCGCCGGGACGAATGCCTCGCCGGCTGGCAAAAAGCCGTCGCCCGCGCCGCCCGCTGGGCCGATCCCGCCGCCCCCTGAACACGGCGATCCCCTCCTTCCCCGGCGGATGCGCCGGGGCTCGATCGGAAACCGCCTCAGGACAGCAGGCCGGCAAGAAAACCCGGCCCGAGGCCTTCGAGGGATTCGACGGCGGCGGATGCTCCCGCCGCCAGCAGGTCGTCCGCGGCCAGGTGGGTGGCCACGCCCAGCACGGCCAGCCCCGCCCCGCGGGCCGAGGCAATGCCGTCGGCCGTATCCTCGATCGCCACGCAGGATTCCGCGGCAATACCCGCATCCGGAAAGGTATCCGCCAGCCGCGCCACGCCCAGTCGGTAGCTGGCGGGATCCGGCTTGCTCGTCTCCACGTCGTCGGCCGTGACCAGGACCGCAAAACAACCGGCCAGCCCCAGCGACGCCAGCACCGGCTCGATATCGCTGCGCAGCGCGCCGCTGCACAGCCCCAGGGGCCTCGCCGCGGCGCACGCGCGGACGAACTCCGGCGCGCCGGGCAGCGCAGGCACTCGGCCGTCCGCGGCATGCTGCGCAAACCGCGCCGCCTTGCGCGCCACCCGCCGGCGGATTTCCTCCGGCGACGCCTCGAGACCCGCGCGCTCCAGCAGCCGCGCAAACGCCCCGCGGTCATCCAGTCCCATCAGGTTCTCGCGATAATAATCCCAGTCGAGCGCCGGCCCGTCGCCGTCCATGACCTCGGCCATCGTTTCGCAGTGCAGGCGTTCGCTGTCCGCCAGCACGCCGTCGAAATCAAACAGGATGGCGGCGGGCACGCGCATGTCAGCGCAGATCCCCGCTGCCGTGGAGCTTGCCGGACTGCTTGCGGGCGGCCAGCTTGGCGAGATTGCCCGCGGCGATCTCGTCGAGATCGAGCCCCAGTTCCGTCGCCAGCGTGGACACGTACCACAGCACGTCGCCCAGTTCCTTCGCCAGCAGCATCCGGCGCTCGTCCGAAATCACCCCGCCCTCGTCGCGGATGGCCTTTTTGATTTTTTCGCAGATTTCGCCGGTTTCGCCGGCGAGTCCCAGCGCGGGGTAGATGAAGTTGCCTTCGCCGCGGTTCGGATAGACCGCGGTGGTCTGGGCCTGCTGCTGGTAGGTGGCAAAGTCGGGCATGGTCAGTCTCCTGGGGGGTTGGCGTAACTCGGGAAACCCTCCGGCGACACCCCCGCCGGGATGTAACGCCAGCGCTTGTAGCTCCACAGCCAGCCTTCCGGGCGGGCGCGGATGGCTTCCTCGTAAAACATGGTGATGCGCCGGGTAATGTCCTGCGCGGCGTCCGCGCGGTCCAGCGCCGCCACCTCGGCGGCGGGGATCACATGCGGCATCTCGCCGAGATAGGTGCCGTCCGGCTGCGGCAGGGCGTAGCCGAACAGGACGCTGGCCCCGGTCATCGGCGCCAGCAGGCCGGCCGCCGGCGACACCGCCACCGGCTTGCCGAAGAACTCCACGAACACGCCGCCTTCCTCCGGCGCGGTGTTCTGGTCCAGCAGCAGGCCCACCGTGCCCCCCGCGCGCAGGTGGCGCACCAGCTTCTTCAGCGCCCCCTCGCGTGGCACCACCTGCTGACCCGTGACTTCACGCGCGCGCTGCAGCAGCGCATCCACCGCCGCGTTTTTCAGCGGCATCGCCACGGCCATCGTGGAGCCGCATTGCAAGGCCCAGTAGCGACCGATCAGCTCCCAGTTGCCGAAGTGCCCCGTCACGCCCACGCGCGCCGCCCGTCCCGCCATGGTTTCCCGGAACCCCGGCGCCGGCACGAACCACCGCTCCATCCGCGCCGCCGAGTCGCGCGTGAACCACAGCAGGTCCAGCATCACCAGCGAGAAATTCTGCAGCGAGCGCCGCAGGATGCGGCGCTTCTCCGCCGCCGTCTTCGTGCCGCCGAACGCCAGATCCAGGTTCTCCCGGCCCAGGCGGCGGCTCCGGGCGGAGAAGACATAGGCCGCGGTGCCCAGGCCCCGCGCCAGCGCCCGCACCGCCCAACGCGGCAGGCGCGGCACCACCGCCAGCCCCAGCCGCATCAGCGGCGCTTCCAGCGCCTGGCGGATCCGCTTTCCGATCGTGCGTTTTCGGGCCATGCGGACGGCGTTGCCTCAGGCTCCGGCCGGAGCGGACTCCGCCTCGTCCGCCGGACGGCTCTTCCAGCGCTTGTGCAGCCACATCCACTGCGCGGGATCGCGGCGGATCTCGTCCTCGATGATCTTCGTATAGGCCGCGGTGCAGGCGCGCAGGGTTTCCTCCTTGCGGTCTGGCGGCGGCTCGATCACCGGCCGGGCCTCCAGCACGTGCCGCCCGTCCGGCATGCGCCG
>CAZHSS010000034.1:0-1542 GCA_964535205.1 uncultured Verrucomicrobiota bacterium | reverse complement strand
GAATCGCAGTCGTCTGCGATTCAGACAGTGGGGAAGTGGGCGGGGGGTGCGCGCGCGGCTGACGGGTAGGCGGCTTCAGTGTCCGCAGCCATAGACGGGGTGTTGATCGACGGGATGCCCGGGTGCGAGGTGTCCATCCCCGGTGTCTGATTCCCAGGTTTCAGAAAAAAATGTGTCTCCGAGGTCTCCGGGGCTTGCAATCTGTATGCCGATATGATATAAGGCAGACAGATTTTATGGACACCTCCAGTTTGAGACAACAGTTGGTCCGCGTTGGCGGGGAGATCGCACGGCAGATCCAGGTGCTCGCCGGGCGTCCGCCGATGCTCCGCGGCAGCGTTTACCGTCTGCGCCGACATCATCGCCAGCCCCGGCGTTGTCGACGCCGGCTTCCCGAAGAAATCCACGAACACCCCCTGGCCGCTGGGCCGGTTCTGGTCCAGCATGAACCCGACCAGCTCGTTCCGGCGCAGCGCGCGCACGCACGCCCGGTAGGCGTTGTGCGACGGCAGCGTCTTCAGCCCGGCCTTCTGCCGCAGTTCCCACCACAGCTCGTTCAGGCGCTGGTTCTTGAGCGTCTTGGTGATGATGGTGACCGGGTACCCCAGCAGCCGCGAGGCGAACAGCCCCATCAGGTCGTAGTTGCCGAAATGCGCAATCAGGATCAGCACGCCCTTTCCCCGCTCCAGGGCCTGCTTCACCACCTCCTCGCCGCTCACCTCGATCCGCGCGCGGATCTCCTCCTCGCGGCCGCCGGCGAAGCGCAGGATTTCCACGAGATTCAGCGCCTGGTGGCGGCACATGGCGGCATAGATCGCGCGATGTTCGTCCGGCGTCTTCTCCGGAAAGCTGCGCGCCAGCACCTCCAGCACATAGGTCCGCCGCAGACGCATCCCATGGGCCAGCACCCGGCCGCCCCCCCGCCCCAGCGCCTGGGCCCATCGCGCCGGCACACCGGCCACGCCTTTCGCCATGCTTTTCAAAAACCACGCCAACATGGATTCATGCTACCCCACCCCCCTCTCCCTCGCCAAGCCTGTCTTTTTCGCTCCGGCGGGCGCATCTGCGATTAGGTGCATCCCAATCGGGAATTAGGCGGGTGACTGTCATCCCGAGCGGAGTCGAGGGATCTCGGCTTGGTCCCGCAGGACGGCGGCGTCTGTTTCCGTCGTTCCCATTTTCCTGTTTTCTTCCTTGCCATCTGCTCCAGCTTTTGCGATAAGGCCGGCAGTTCCGGAGCGGTTTTTGTTCGGAAATTGTTCTTTTTTAAATTTGCGTTTTGAAGTTATCCCCGCGCGAGCGGGGAATCGTTCCGTTCGAAAACCAGCAATTTTCAACCAAGGAACGAGACTTGAGAGACGCGCCCGCCATGGGCGCGGCTCCTTGTCTTGTGTTCCTTGGTGGGGCTTGCTGGTCCCTCGAACGGGGCATGAACTTGGAGTTCGCGCCTCTTACCCGTTTCGCGCGGCACCGGGTTCATGCCACCCCCCCAAGAGCATGCCCAATGAGAAATCTGAATAAGAAGAACAATCCCGCCGTAGG
>CAZHSS010000033.1:0-11694 GCA_964535205.1 uncultured Verrucomicrobiota bacterium | reverse complement strand
AACGCGCAGTTCAGCAGCGCACCCGACAACAGGGCGGACACCGGACTGGGCGCCTCGCTGTGGGCATCGGGCAGCCAGGTGTGCATGGGCGCCAGCCCCATCTTCGTACCGTAGCCCACCAGCAGCAGCACAAACGCGGCCTTCAGCCACGGCGTGCGCAGCGCCGTCCCCCGCGCCACCAGCTCGCGCACCACCAGGGTCCCGCCCGTGCCATCCGGGGCCGCCGACGCCACAACCAGCAGGAAGGTCCCCAGCAGCGCCAGCGCAATGCCCACCGAGCAAACCAGCAGGTATTTCCACGTGGCCTCCAGCGAGCGCGGCTGGCGGTGAAAATAAATCAGCGGGGCCGTGGCCAGGGTCGTCGCTTCCACCGCCACCCACAGCACCCCCAGGTGGCGGCTGGCCGCCACCAGCGTCATGGTGGCCAGAAACGCCAGCAGACAGGCCGTGTGCACCGCTTCCGGCGCATTCACGAACAGGGACCCCGTATCTTCCTCGGCCTGGCGGCCGCGGGATTCGGCGCCCAGCCGGTGGACCGCGTACACGGCCACCGCCAGAAACAGCAGGCTGGCAATCCCGAGAAACAGCCGTCCCGCCGCGTCGAAACCCAGCCACGCGTCCGGCGCACAGACCGGCGGCCGGATCCAGCAGGCCGCCGTCAGCGCCAAATGGGCCCCGGCGACCGCCACCAGCAGCGCGCGGCGCAGCCGGTCGGACCGGATCGCCGCCGCGACCGCCGCCGCAAGCGCCGGCAAGAGAATCAGCGCCAGGGTCACGGCACCCCCTCCTTCAACGCGTCGAGCTGATCCGCGTCGATGTGGTCAAACTCCCGGTTGATATGGAACACCAAAAGACCCATGACAAACACCGCCACGAACACATCCAGCAGCACCCCCAGTTCCACCAGCAGCGGCATGGCCTCCACCACCACCATGCCCAGCGCGAAAATCCCGTTTTCCATCACGATGTAGCCCAGCACCTGGGTGATCGCCTTGCGCCGCGCCATGATCAGAAACAACCCCGTCCAGAGCGTGAACAGCCCCGCCGGCACCAGCAGCGGCGACGGCGACTCCCACGGCAGGGGCAGCCGCGCGCCGAACGCAAACGCCGCCGCCAGCACCCCCGTCCCGATCAGCAGCGAGGGGATGTAGCCGATCAGCGGCTCGATCTCCCGCCGGACGTGAATCTCCCGCAGCGCCCGGTTCAGCAGCGCCGGAAACACAACCCCCTTGAGCGCCGCGCTGCCCGCCCCCAGCAGCAGCGCCGCCCCCGTCAGATGACCATGCGCCAGCCAGGGCAGCAGCCCCAGCGCGACGCCCTGCGCCGCCGCGATGCGAATGGCGTTCCGCAGCCGGCTGGATCCCAGCAGAAGCAGGTCCGTCAGGATCAGAAAAATCAATAAGATGCCGATTCCGTTTTGCATCGCTTCACCGAAACGTCAGCAACAAGCCCAGCGCGCACAAGACGCCCGCGCCCACCAGCAGCTGCGGAACCCGCAGCAGGCGCACCCGGGCCGTGACGGATTCCACCATGCCCGTCAGAATCGCCAGCACCAGGATTCCCCCCGCCCCGGCCGCCAGGCGGGCCAGCGGCCCCGGCAGCGCCCCCAGCGGCAGCAGTCCGGCCCACAGCGACCCCAGCACCCACAGCTTCAGCGCCGCCCCCCACTGGATGAACCCCAAATCCACGGCCCCGTGGTCCAGCACCATCACCTCGTGGATCATGGTCAGCTCCAGATGCGTGTTGGGATCATCCACCGGAATCCGGCAGTTTTCCGCCAGATAGAGAACGAAAAAGCCAGCCCCCAGCAGGAGGCGCAACGGCAGCTCTCCGCCCGCCGCCAGCCCGGCATAGATCGGCGACAGCGACAGGCTCTGGGTTTCGCGCGCCAGCGCCGCCAGGCCGATCAGCAGCGCCGGTTCGGCAAAGACCGCAAACTGCACCTCGCGGCTGGCGCCCATCCCTTCAAAGCTCGATCCGGCATCCAGCGCGGCCGTCACCGTGAAAAACCGTCCCAGCCCCAGCAAATAGGCCAGCAGAAGCCAGTCGCCGTCGAACGGCAGCGGCGCGGACACGGCGCCGAGCGGTATCACCGCCAGCGCTGCCAGCAGGCAGGCGAAATTCACCAGCGGCCCGGCCCGAAACACCCAGGTGGTGGTCCGGCTGGCGATTCCTCCTTTGCGGAACAGCTTCCACAGGTCATGGTATCCTTGGAGCAGCGGCGGACCGCGGCGACCCGCGAAAAACGCCTTCACGCGGTTGATCACCCCCGGCAGCAGCGGCGACAGCGCCAACGCCAGCACGGGATGAATCCAGGATGCCGCGCTCATGCCCACAGCGCCCATCCCAGCAGCAGCACCAGCACCGCCACCAGATAAAATACATACCAGTGAACGCGGCCCTGCTGGAGCCAGCGCAACCGCCCCAGCCGTTTCGCCGCCGCCCGGAACAGCGGATCAAACAACATCCGCCGCGCCACGTCCGGCGTGTCGGCATGATACGCGCCCGAAGCGGGATACACGCCCTGCGGAAGCTGACTCTCTACCCTTGGTCGCAGAATTCCTTCCGCGGCCTGCGTCAGCGGCTGGGCAAAGCCCGTCGCCGTGTACTGCATGCTCGCCGCCGGGGCCGCATAGCCGCAGTCCCAGGTCACGGTTTCCCGGTTCGCCCGGCCCGCCAGCAACCGGCGCCGCAGCGCGGCCAGCAGCAGCAGGCCGCCCAGCAGCAGTGCCAGCACACCGAACAGGGCCGCCGGCATCAGCACCCGGCCCGCGCCGGGCGCGGTCGCCAATGACGTGGGGCCCACGAGCATGGCCACGACCGGATCCATCGCCCGCAGCACCGTCCCGGCCAGCAGACCGATCGCCAGGCACAGCCCGGCCAGAACCGCCATCGGCACCCGCATGGAGATTCCGACCTCCCGCGCCGTCGCCGCGGCCGCTGACCGCGATTCCCCCAGAAACACAATGCCAAACGCCTTGGCGAAACAGGCGGCCGCCAGCCCGCCGATCAGCGCCAGCGCCGTCACGACCGTCACCCCGCCCAGGGCCGCGGTGCCGGACCCCAGGATGGCCTTGAACGCCCCCATGTAGATTAAAAATTCGCTGGCAAACCCGTTGAAGGGCGGCAGACCGCAAATCGCCGCCGACCCGATCAGAAACGCCGCGCCGGTCCACGGCATGCGTTTCATGCCCCCCCCCAGCTGTTCGATGTCCCGCGTGCCCGTCGCATGCGCCACCGCGCCCGCCCCGAGAAACAGCAGCCCCTTGAATATCGCGTGGTTCAGCACATGCAGCAATCCGCCGGCGAACCCCAGCGCGGCGAGCGCCGGCATGCCCGCGTGCACCCCCAGCATCCCCAGGCCGATCCCCAACGCAATGATGCCGATGTTCTCCACGCTGTGATACGCCAACAGCCGCTTGAGATCATGCTGCGCCAGCGCAAACAGTACGCCCAGAATCCCCGATGCCGCGCCGATCCCCAGCACCAGCCACGCGCACCAGCCCGGAACCGTCCCCAGAATCACCAGCAGCCGCACAATCCCGTAGATTCCGGTTTTGATCATCACTCCCGACATCACCGCCGATACCGGGCTCGGTGCCGCCGGGTGGGCCTCCGGCAGCCAGACATGCAGGGGATACAGCCCGGCCTTGGTCCCGAACCCGGCCAGCCCCAGCAAGAACAGCCCCCCCGCCATGCCCGCCGGAGCCGCATAGGTTCCGAAATCCTGCGATCCGGCCCCGCGTCCCAGCAGCACGAACAAGCCGATCAGCAAGGCCGTTCCCAGATGCGTGGCCACCAGGTATATCCAGCCCGCGTGCGCAGACCGGGAATCCGCCTCGTCGAAAATCACCAGGAAAAACGACGCGATCGTCATGGTCTCCCACGCCGCCAGGAACAGCACCCCGTTGCGGGCCGCCACCACCAGCGCCATGCTCGCCACCAGCCCGTTGTAAAATAGCCAGAACCCCCCCGGATTCCGGCCCTTCCATGGACGGAAATAGCCGATGGCATACAGCGCGGCCAGCCCCGACAGCAGAAACAGCGGAATCAGGAAAAAAGCGCTCAGGGGATCCAGGCCCAGGCGGAACTCGCCGTACGGCATCCGCCATGGACGCGCTACGGTCAGGTCCACCCGCCGGAGCAGCGCTCCGACTCCCGCCGCCAGTCCCGCAACGCACGCCAGTCCCGCGCCACCCGCGCCGATGGTGACCGACCACCGCTCCGACCACCGCCCCGCCAGCAGTGACCCAATGCCGGACGCGGCCAGGAGCGCCAGCGCCCCCGCCAAAAGCCCAAACAGATCAATTCCTTCCAGCGGCATGGTGTAATGAACGAATACAGACACGAATACACCCCGGCCAGGACTGGTCCGGGGAAATCAATTACGGCTTATACGCCGTATCCAAAACGTGTCAAGAAAGACTCCCCGCCGCTCACTTCTGATTTCCCTGCCCCGGCATCCCCGCCGCACGCGGAACCCGGTTCCAGCCGCCGGAATTTGTCTCGGTTATAATTATAAGCGAGACAAGCCCCCCCCCTGACCTCTGACCTCTGTCCCCTCCCCCCCCGTCCCCAGTCCTCTCCCTTTTCCTGTTTTCCTGGGTTTCCTGTTTTCCTGCTTCGCTTTTTCCGCCCCCCTGTCCCCCGTCCTCTGACCTCTGACTACTGACCTCTCCTCAGGCTTCCGTCCGCCCCCGGATCGCGCGCCCCAGCGTCACGGGGTCGGAATAGGCAATGGCGCTGCCCGCCGGAATCCCCAGCGCCAGCCGGCTGATCTTCAGCTTGGGGAATTTCTGCGAGAGCACATGCCGCAGATAGGAGGCCGTCGCTTCGCTCTCCACGTCGCAGTTGAGCGCCAGCAGCACTTCCTTCGCTTTCGCCGCGCGTTCGAGCAGCGCCGGCAATCGCAGTTCCCCGATGCCCTCCCCGCGCATCGGCGACAGCTTGCCCATCAGGGCGAAATACCGCCCGTGATATTCGCCGCTGCGCTCCAGCAGCGCGATGTCGGACGGATCCTCCACCACGCACAAAATCGCATCCTCGCGGCGCGCATCCGAACACAGCCGGCAGGGATTTTCGTTTTTCGCCGTCACGCTGCCGCACAGTGTGCAGGCCGTCAGCCGCGACCGCGCGGCCTCCACCGCCTCGGCCAGCTCGCGCGCCGCGCCTGACGGGTTGCGCGCCAGATGCACCGCCAGCCGCTCGGCCGTCCGCCGGCCGATTCCCGGCAGCTTGCCCAGCGCGTCTGTCAGTTGTCCCAGCGGATCCACTGCAAACCTAGAACCCCATCCCCGGCGGCAGGCCCATGCCCGCCGTCACTTTTTTCATTTCCGCCGCGGCGGTATCCCTGGCCAGTTCCTGCGCGCCCTGCACCGCCGCCAGCACCAGGTCTTCCAGCATCTCCGCGTCGCCGGACTCCAGCACCTGGGGATCGATCCGGATGGCTTTCACATTGCCGTCGCCGGTGATCTTCACGGTCACAGCGCTTCCGCCGCTCTGGAACTCCAGTTCCTGCGCCGCCAGCGCTTCCTGCACCCTGGCCATGTTTTTCTGCATGTCCGCGGCCTGCTTCATCATCTTCATCATGTTCACGGCTTCAGATCTCCTCGCTTATTCGCGTATCTCAATCACTTCGGCGTCGAATTCCGCCATGGTCTTTTTCACCGCGGGATCCTCCGCCAGCTTTTTCTTTACCGGGCTTTTTTTCTTCGGCGGGGGCTCCGGGGAAACCGCAGGCGCCGGCGCGCCGTTGCCCACCGGCACCTGGGGGCGGTCCTCCACGACAAAGCGAATGCCTACCGGGCGGCGCAGCTCGTGGCGCACGGCCTGTTCGATGGCCTGCATCGCGCGGGGCGTCTGCACCCGCGGCAGGTGTTCTTCGAACTCCGGATCAAACCCCAGCACGACGTGATCGCCTTCGATCCGCAGCGGCTCGGCCTCCTTCAGATAGGGCGCCGCCAGCTGCGCGGTTTCGGCCACCCGCTCCAGCACGGCGGCCCAGCCCTGCTTCAGCCGCGCCACGTCGCCGGCCCGGCCCGCCGCCGGCGGCGCCTCCGCCACGCGCGCCGGAGAAGAAGGATTCGCGGCGGACGGCGCCGACGCGCCGCCGTCCGCCGAACCCGCCTCGATGCGGGCAATCAGCTCGTCGAGGCTCACCACCGAGGCCGCCCGTGCCGCCTTCAGCAGCGCCACCTCCACCACCGTGCGGCGCGACAGCGCAAACCGCGCCTGGTTCGCCGCCTCCGTCAGAATCTCCACCACGCGCAGCAGCTTCTCGCCGTCGGCCAGCGCCGCCTGCGTCTTCAGCCCCTCGAGCTGCGCTTCGGTCAGATCGAACGTATTCGCCAGATCCGGCGCGTGCGTCCAGACCAGGAGGTTGCGGAAATGCCCCAGCAGCTCCTGCACCAGCCGCTGCAGGTCGCGCCCCCCCTCGTCCAGCTCGGACACGGTTTTCAGCGCCTCCGCCGCATCCCCCTTCAGCACCGCGGTCGCCAGGCAGTCGATCGTCGTCCACGACACCAGCCCGAACACCCCCAGCACGTCGGCTTCCTCGACGGTTTCGCCGCGGAACGACACAATCTGATCCAGCGCCGATTCCGCGTCGCGCAGCCCCCCCTCCGCACCGCGGGCGATCGCCAGCAGTGCCTCCGGGCTTACGGTCCATTTTTCCGCCTTGGCGATCTCTTCCAGCCGCCCGACGATCTCCTTCAGCCCGATGCGCCGCAGGTCGAACCGCTGGCAGCGCGACAGAATGGTCGCCGGCACCTTGTGGACATCGGTGGTCGCCAGCAGGAACTTCACATGCGCCGGCGGCTCCTCCAGGGTCTTCAGCAGGGCATTGAACGCCCCGGTGCTCAGCATGTGCACTTCGTCAATGATGTACACCTTGAACGGCCCCCGCGCCGGCGCGTAGCGCACGTTGTCGCGCAGTTCGCGCACGTGGTCCACCTGCGTGTTGGACGCCGCATCGATTTCCACCACGTCCAGACTGTTGCCCGCGGCGATCTCGCGGCAGGAATCGCAGGCATCGCACGGATCCGGGTTCTCGCCGCGCTTCTGGCAGTTCAGCGCCTTGGCAAGCAGCCGCGCCGTGGTCGTTTTGCCCGTGCCCCGCGGCCCCACGAACAGATAGGCATGCGCCACGCGGTTCGTGCGGATCGCCCGGGTCAGGGTCTGGATGACATGCCCCTGCCCGACGACTTCCTCGAATTGCTGCGGGCGCCATTTCCGCGCCAGTACTTCGTACGCCATGGTTGTTCTCCCGACGGGATTGCAGACCGCTCCCCGTCCGAGCCGGCCGCCACGGGCCAGGACACCCACGGCACCCGGAAGAACGGCCATACCGTTGCTGCCTTCCGGCCCTGGCGGGGTTTTGGCCGCATCCGTCGCATGGGGCCCAACCCATGGCAACCGGCCCGGACGGGGTCCGGTTCCAGCCGCCGGAACCCGTCCCGGCAAGCCTTGGACACCCTATCCCCCCCCCGCCCCGAACGCAATTCTTTTTGCCCTGCCGGAACGCCGGTCAGCGCGCCGGCGGACCGCCCTCGGAACGGGACCGGGCCAACCGGCCGTCGTGCATCGTCCAATGGACCGTGCCGGCCCCCACCCAGTCCGGATTGTGCGTCACCAGCAGGATGGACATGCCTTCGCGGTTCAGTTCCCGGAACAGGTCCATGACGCCGGCCGCCGCCGCGGGGTCCAGGTTGCCGGTCGGCTCGTCAGCCAGCAGCAGCCGCGGCGGCTGCGCCAGCGCCCGGGCAATGGCCACCCGCTGCATTTCGCCCGCCGACAGCAGCCTCGCCGGCTGCGCGGCCTTGTCCGCCAGCCCGACGCGGTCCAGCGCCGCCCGCGCCAGGACCCGCGCCGTGCGCGCGTCCTGCGCCAGATAGCGAAACCGGAACTGCACGTTGTCCAGCGCGCTGCGGTGCGGCAGCAGACAGAACTTCTGGAACACCATCCCCGCCCCGTGCTTGCGGATGTCCGCCCGTTCCCCCTCGCCCAACCCGGAAACCTCCCGGCCGTCAAACCAGATCCGCCCCGCATCCGTATCCTGCAGCAGGCCCGCCACCGTCAGCAGCGTGGTCTTGCCCGATCCCGACGGGCCGGTAATCACCCCGAACTCCCCCGCCGCGAGCGTCAGGTTTACCTCCCGCAACACCGGGACCGCCCCGCCCGGCGCGCGGAAGGACTTGCAGACCCCCTCCAGGCGCAGCCGCTCCTGACCCGCCGACGCCATGTCAGATCGGCTCGTCCCGGACCGGCCCCCGGCGGGTCTGCATGTGGCACAGCGCCAGCGCCAGCGCATCCGCGGCATCCGGCGGCGGCAGTTCCGCCAGGCCCAGCACCGATTTCACCATCCGCGCCACCTGTTCCTTCGGCGCCGCCCCCCAGCCCGTGATGTTCTGCTTCGCCCGGCGCGGCGAATACTCGTACACCGGCACGCCCGCCGCCGCGCACCCGGCAATCACCACGCCGCGCACCTCCCCCAGCACCATCGCCACCTTCGCGTTCTTGAAGAAAAACCCGCCCTCGACCGCCGCCGCATCCGGCCGGTGCGCCGCCAGCACGGCATCCATCCGTTCCCGGATCGTCCGCAGGCATTCCGAGTGCGGCGCCTTCGCCGGAATCTTCACCACTTCCCAATGCAGCGCCGCCGCGCGCGGCCCCCGCTGCTCGATCACCGCCAGCCCCGTGCCCCGAAGCGATGCATCAATCCCCAGCACCTTCATGCCGCCGCCCCGCTTTTCTCCACCCGCCGGATTTTCCACGGCGTGGAAACTTTTTTTCCATGGCGTGGAAACTTTTTCCACAGTGTGGAAAAAACGGCCTGTTTTTTTCCATGGCGTGGAAACTTTTTTTCCACGCCATGGAAAATCCCCGCACCGGGCATCCGCCGGAACGGGGACTCAGGTCGCCGCATGCGCATGGCGGGAGCCCCGCTCAGCCCTCGTCGTCGGGCAGGGCTTCGTCCGCGATCTCGGCGTTCATGTACACGTTCTGGACGTCGTCGAGATCCTCGAGGGTTTCAATCAGCTTCAGCAGGCCGGCGGCCTGGGCCTTGTCTGTCACCGGCACCGTGACCAGCGGGATCAGGTTCACGCCGGACTCCTCGGAGACCTTGTAGCCGGCGGCGGTGATCTTTTCGGACACCTCGTTGTACACGCCCGGCTCGGTCAGGATTTCAAACTCGCCGTCTCTGTCCTGCATGTCCTCGGCGCCGGCTTCGAGAACCGCTTCCATCAGCTTGTCCTCCTCCACCCCTTCGGCGTCCACCAGGATCTGCCCGCGGCGCTGGAAATTGCGCATGACCTGGTTCGTGCCGGCCAGCGTCCCGTTGTGGCGGTTCAAGGCGTGACGCACGTCGGCCACGGAGCGGTTGCGGTTGTCCGACAGGCACTGGATGATCAGCCCCACGCCGCCCGGCGCGTAGCTCTCGAACAGGATTTCCTCGAGGGCCTCGCCCTGCAGCTCGCCCGTGCCCTTCTTGATCGCGCGGTCAATGTTGTCCGCCGGCATGTTGCAGGCCTTGCACTTGGCCAGAATCGTGCGTAACGTGATGTTGGCGGAGGGATCCCCGCCGCTGACCCGCGCGGATACCGTCAGTTCCTTGGCCAGCTTGCTGAAGATCTTGCCGCGCTTGGCATCGGCGGCGCCCTTCTTGTGCTTGATCGTCGACCACTTGCTATGTCCGCTCATACCCTGCCCTGTCTTTCCCGCCGGCCCGGCGTCCTCGTCCCCTGCCTGTGCTATTCCTCTTCCTCGGCCTGCTTGTTCTTCGCGGCCTCCGCAATGACCTTCTGCGCCACATTGGCGGGCACCACGTCATAGCGGTTGAATTCCATCTCGAACGACCCGCGGCCGCCCGTCATCGAGCGCAGTTCCGACGAGTACTTGAACATCTCCGCCTGGGGCACTTCGGCCACGATCACCTGCATGCCGTCGTCGGACTCCATGCCCAGGATGCGCCCGCGCTTGTGGTTCAGGTCGCCCGTGCAGTCGCCCATGAATTCCCCCGGGATCGTCACGCGCACGTTCAGGATGGGCTCCAGCAACACCGGCCGGGCCTTGCTCATGCCGTCCTTGAACGCCGTCCGCGACGCAATCTTGAAGGCGATTTCCGAGCTGTCCACGTCGTGCGAGCTGCCGTCGTACACCGTGACCATCGTGTTGACCACCGGATAGCCGGCCACCGCGCCGCGCGCCATACCCTCGACCAAACCCTTTTCAATCGCGGGCAGGAAGTTGCGGGGAATGCTCGTGCCGACGATACCGTCCACGAACCAGTGCTCCACCCCCGGCTGCATCGGTTCGATGCGCAGGTACACTTCGCCGTACTGCCCGCGGCCGCCGGACTGCTTCTTGTGCTTGTAGTGGCCTTCGCCCTTCGCCGTCACGGTTTCCTTGTAGGCCACCTTCGGCGTGCTCAGCGTCACCTCGACCTTGCTGCGGGCCTTCATGCGCTCCATCGCCGTGTCAATCTGCACGTCGCCGATGCCCGAAATGATCAGTTCATGCGTCTCGTCGTTGCGCTGGACATGCAGCGTCGGATCGTCTTCCGCCACCCGGTGCAGCCCCTGCCCCAGCTTGTCCTCGTCGCCCTGCGTCTTGGGATGCACGGCGAACGACACCACGGGCTTCGGAAACTCGATCGGCGGCATCTGGATGGCTTTGCCCGCCGGGCACAGCGTGTCGTTGATCGCCGTCGCCTTCAGCTTCGCCAGAGCAACCACGTCGCCGGCCTGAACCTCCGGCACCGTGTCCTGCTTCTTGCCGTTCAGGAAATACAGCGTCCCCACGTTTTCCTTCTGTTCCCGGGTGGCATTGAAAATCTCGCTCTTTTCCTTCAACGTCCCGCCCCACACGCGCGCCAGCGTCAGCTGACCCACGAACGGATCGTTGATCGACCGCCAGACCTGGGCCGCCAGCGGCGCGCCTTCGGAGGGATCCACGGCGTTGCCCGCGGCATCCTTCGCCGGACGGTCCACCGGACTCGGCATCAGCCGGCCCAGGCCCGCCATCAGCTCCTCCAGCCCGACCGACTGCCGGGCCATCACCGCGAAAACCGGAATGAACTTCGCCTGCGCCACGGAGGCGCGCAACCCGCCCGACAGCTCGTCGGCCGTCAGTGTCTCGCCCCCCAGCACCTTTTCAATCAATTCATCGCTGGATTCCGCCGCCGCGTCCGTCAGCCGCGAACGGATCTCCTCGGCGCGCGTATCGGACGCCGACAGCGCATCCACGACGCTCTTCCCGTCGGCAGCCGGATAGGTCACCACTTCGCAGCGCGGTCCCCACCGCTCCTGCAGCGCGGCCACCGTCCCGTCGAAATCGGCGTTTTCCTTGTCCAGGCCGGTAATCACGACCGCCCTCGGCAGGCCCAGCGCCTCGCAGCGCTTCCACGCCCGCACCGTGCCCACCTGGACCCCGGCGGTCGCATCCACCAGGATCAGCGCCGAATCCGCCACGCTGGAGGCCGCCACCACCTGCCCGTAGAAATCCGCATATCCCGGCGTGTCCAGCATCACCAGCCGCAGCGCCTTGTCCCCCTTCGGCCGCCACACCGCATCGAACGGCTTCGCCCAGATCGTGATCTTGCGCCCCTTCTCCTCGTCCGTCCAGTCCGCCGCGCTCGTGCCGTCCCCCGGATTCCCCAGGCGGTCCGTCACGCCCAGCTTGAACAGCAGGGAATCC
>CAZHSS010000032.1:0-11790 GCA_964535205.1 uncultured Verrucomicrobiota bacterium | reverse complement strand
CCGCAACAGCCAGAACCACAATCTGGTGCTCTACCAAGTTGAGCTATATCCACCACCCAAAAATGGTCCGCGTGTTCTACCCCATCCCCCCGGAAAATGCAAGACTCGCCTTTTAGATCATCCGCCTCTCAGGGCGCATCCATCGCCTCAAACAATTCGCGGTAGTCTTCCTCCGGCGAACGGGGACGGGCGGCGCCCCCCCAGTCGTCGGCTTCCAGCGCCCCAAGGAACTGGCGGGAGCCGGCTTCAATCAGTTCGACATGCAGTCCGGTGATCCGGGGACCGTTCGCCACCTGCACTTCTTCGGCGCGCAGATCGAGATGGGACACCCGCCCGCCGTCCGGACGCCGCACCGCGGTCCACAGAACACCCAGCCCGGAGACGGAAACAAGAACCTCACCGACGGTATCCCGCACCTGAACCGTCCCCCAGCGCATTTCCAGGCGCGGAATGTCGCCCAGGGCGCCGCCGGACTCTGTTGCGCCGCCGGCGATCAATCCCCGGCCTGCCGAGCGGACCGGTCGTCCCGGCAACCCGACGCCGGCCGGTACCAGCATGCCTTCCGCCAGCCGCGCCAATACACTGGACGACAGGGGCCCGCGGCCGTCGGCCGTGAACGTCGCCTCCCATCCATCCACCCGCACCGACTCCAGCAAGGACGCTCCACGGGGACGAAACAGGCGCCAGCGGATGCGCACCACCCGCAGGTCGAAACCGCCTTCGTCCGTCACGCTGATGACATCGCGGATCTTCAGGTTCAGCGATTCGGTGCCGCGCACATGCCCCACGCTCACCCCAATGCCCGCCACCCGCGACAGCTCCCGCTCGACACGGCGCCGGAACCACTCCGTGCGGATGCCCAGCTGCGCCAAGCCGTATATGACCAGCAGCACCAGCGCCAGCCGCCAGACCAGGGCTCCCAGCAGGTGGCTCACGTTCCAGCTTCGCCGGCCCTTGGCGTTCCGCGATGTCGGATCTCCGGCCATGGACTACCTCGCCAGCTCCGCCGCCCGGTCGCGCGCCGCCTTCATCCCCGCTTTCACGGCGGCGGTAAACCCGTCCGCCTCCATCGCCGCCAGACCCGCCAGCGTCGTGCCGCCCTTGGAACTGACCCGCCGCCGCAGCTCGGCGGGATCCTCCCCCGTCTGCGCCGCCAGCTCTGCCGCCCCCCGAACGGTTTCCACCGCCATCGTGCGCGCCGCCTCGGGTGCCAGTCCCATGGCCACCGCTCCCTTCTCCAGGGCTTCCATGAACGCAAACACATACCCCGGGCCGCTGCCGCTCAGCGCCGTGGCCTCGTTCAACCGGTCTTCGGACAAACGTACCACTGCGCCCGTCGCCGCAAACATCCGCTCCACCAGGTCCAGGTCGCCGGGCGCGGCACGCGACCCCGCGCAAATCGCCGCCACTCCCCGACAGACCATCGCCGGCAGGTTGGGCATCACCCTCGCCACCCGGCACGGCACCTGCGCCTCCAGCGCGGCCGTGGTCAACCCCGCGCAGATGGAGATCAGCAGCTGATCTTCCGACAGCGCGGCGCGCGCCGACGCCAGCGCCTCGGCCGCCTGCTGCGGCTTGACCGCCAGCACAATCACGTCGGCCCCGTTAACCGCCGCGGCATTGTCGGCCGTGGCATCAATCCCGTATTCCTTCTGCAGCCAGTCGCGGCGCTCCGCGGACACGTCCGCTGCCGTCACATTGCCCGCCAGCACCAGATCCCCCGCCAGCATCCCGCCCAGAATGGCCTCCGCCATGTTCCCGCCGCCCAGAAAGGCGATTCGCTTGCTCGTCATGCCGGTTCCGCTCCTTTCGCGGGCCGCGCCCGCTCGCCGAATATCGCCGTGCCCACGCGCACGATGGTGGCGCCTTCGCCAATCGCCACCTCCAGATCGTGCGTCATGCCCATCGACAGTTCGTCCAGATCCATTCCCAGCTCCGCCGCCCAGCGGTCGCGAAGCTCCCGCAGCGCCCGGAAATGCGGACGCGCCTTCTCCGGATCCTCCGTCAGCGGCGGGATCGTCATCAACCCGCGCACCTGCACATTCGCCAGTTCATTGCCCCGGGCCAGCACCGCCGGCAGGGCCTCGGGCGCCAGCCCGGATTTCGACCGCTCGCCGGACACGTTCACCTGCACCAGCACATCCAGGCGGCGACCCGCCTCCGCGGCATGACGATCCAGCGCTTCCAGCAGCTTGATCGAATCTACCGAATGCACCCAGTCGAACAACTGCGCCGCCTGCGCCGCCTTGTTGCCCTGCAAATGCCCGATCAGATGCCACTGCAGGTACGCAGGACATTCCGGCATCTTGGCCGCTGCCTCCTGCACGCGGTTTTCGCCAAAGAGCACCTGCCCCGCCGCCGCCGCCGCCCGCACCGACTCCGGCCCGTGCGTCTTCGACACCGCCAGCAGCCTCACCGAATCCGGCGGACGCCCCGCCGCCGCGCACGCCGCGGCCATCCGGCGGCGCACCGCCGCCAGGTTGTCTGCCATGCGATCCGTCAACTCGTTCACCCCTGCCGCCCTCCCGCCGCGCGCTTCAGGACCGCGGCGACATAGGGCTTGGCCTCGTTCGGCAGCAGCATCGCCCCGAACTTGAGTTCCTCGCTTCCGCTCCGAAGCACGATCTCCTGCTGCGGGACATTGTTCACCCGGTAGCCCGACATCTGCAGCGACACCTGTGTGCCCTTCGCGCACTCCATCTCCCGCACCCGCCCCTTCCCGAACAGACCCGTGGCCACCCGCACCCGCCCTTTCATCAGCGTGATCGTCGTCTGGCCGAACAGCAGGTACAGGATCATCGTCAGCAAAAACAGCGTGCCGATCAGGAACGGCAGGCCGAACAGCCCCTCCTGCCACTCAAACTCGCCCTTCGCCAGCGGCACTAGGTAGATCGCGGTCATGGAAATGCCCGACCACAGCAGCGTGAAGGGAATGAAAAACCACAGTGCCGCCCGGGACGGCCGCACCGCCACCGACAGCGCATCGCCGAACTCCCGCCGCAGACTCACCCGTTTCGGGGGTCGCGCCAAATCGTCGTCGCTGATCGCCGGCACAGAGGCGCTGTGCAGGAAGGCCCCGCTGCGGCCGCAGGCGCGGCACAGCGCCACATCCGCCGCCACGTTCACGTCCGCCATCGGCAGCGCCGCTCCGCAGGACGGGCAGGTAAAGGGACTGGCTGCATCCTTCACGGGCGGTTCCCCTTCCAGTTCGCGGGCGACACACCGCGGCGCACCATGATCAGTTCCGCCAGAATCGACACCGCAATCTCCGCCGGCTCCAGCGCCCCGATCGCCTTCAGGCCGATCGGCCCCTCGATCCGGGCAATCTCCGCCGCCTCAAAACCCGCGGCGGCCAGCGCCTGCCGCCGGTCCGCCTGCGTGCCCGGGCTGCCCAGCAGGCCGATGTATCGCGCGCCCGCCCGCAGCGCCGCCGACAGCGCCGGTACATCCAGCTTGGCGTCATGCGCCACCACCGCCACATAGCTGTGCGCATCCAGCCCCGCTTCCGCCAGCCCCTCTTCCGGCCAGCGGTGCACCACCGCCTCCGCCGACGGAAACAACTCCGCCCGCGCAAAATCCCGCCGCGGATCCACGATCCATGCGCGGAACCCCGTCCGCGACGCCAAATCGCAAAGCGACATGGAAATCGGGGATGCTCCAACAATCAGCAGACGCGGCGCCGGCGCCATCATTTCGGCAAACCAGGTGGAATCCGAAGCGGAAATCTTGCGCGTTCCGCCGCGCACCCATAGCGCATCCAAGGCCGCCTGCACATCCGTTGACGGCGGCGCATCGCCGGGACGCAGCAGCGCCTGCTCCGACGCCCCGTCCAGCCGGGTCAGCAGGACGGCCCGGTCGTCCGGGGCCAGCACACACAATCCTTTCCAGGCCGCACTGTCCGGGTCGTGCCGCCGGATCCAGACATCAATCTCCCCGCCGCAAGTCAGCCCCACCTCCAGTGCCGGCCCAAACGACGCCCCGTAATGGATGATCCGGGGCGCTCCTTCTCCGCGCAGCAACCCCAGCAAATGCTCCCGCAAATCCGTCTCCACGCAGCCCATCGAAACCGCCCCTGCCGCTTCGCCTTTTTCATTCACCACCAGCCGCGCCCCCGGCGGCCGCGGCGAGGAATGCTGCACCCCGACCAGCACCGCCTCCGCACTCGCCAGCCCGGCCACATCCCAACGCCGCACGACATCCATCACATCCTTCATGCCGCCCATGATAGCCCCTCGCCCCGGCGTCTCAAAGCCGAAATCACACCCCTCTTCCCCGCACCCGAAGGTCCGCTTTCGTCATTATGGTTGTTATAACAAGCATACTATGGTTATTATAACAACCATAATCCGGTTTCCAAGCTTCCATTCGGGATTTTCGGGCAGCGGATGACCCGGGTGCTGGCGGGTCATGGTCCGCATCTCCGGGAGGCCGTCGCGCAGGTCATCGCCCGGCCGGACCGATTCTACGACGGCGTATTCCCCAAGCCTATTCCAGCGTAAAAGTACCGGACAACAGGCGTCGGCCGCCCCCAAAAGGATACTCGCTCAAGGTGAAGCGGTTGGTTTCACGGCCGGGATCAAACCACAGGGAATAGCTCTGTTCGCTCTGATTGTCGGCCAGATACAGCCGGGCCGAATATGGGAACTTCGTCCATTGCGGGGCATACGGCCCGGTCAGAAGTAAATTCAACCATTCATTGGTTCCCTGCTGACGCTGATAACCATGCGGACCGGCGGGCACCGATCCGAACTGCACCCGCATGATAGTGGGCGGATCCGTATTCCACACCGCGGTGAACAGGCGTCCCCAGGGGGCGTCCGGCGCCGTCCAGGCATTGGAATAGGACACGCAGGAGGCATGAAAGAATGCG
This sequence comes from uncultured Verrucomicrobiota bacterium, assembly GCA_964535205.1. Taxonomy (GTDB): domain Bacteria; phylum Verrucomicrobiota; class Kiritimatiellia; order CAIQIC01; family Lenti-01; genus JAAZFE01. Next base: position 6,920 of record CAZHSS010000032.1, on the reverse strand, counting down.
GCATCGGCGGCAGTGGCTTCCACTTCCACCACGTGCGAAGTATCATTGGTGAAGTACCCCCAGTCCTCCGACTGCCAGGACGCCAGGCCGTTGGTCGAGGTCCGGAAAAGAATCTCCGACCACGGGCACACCTCGACGGCGACCCGCGCCGTGCCTCCGGTCGCCGCCAGCACCCCGGCCGGGGCCGAGCCCACAGACGGCAGGTGCTGGGCCTCGATGGAAAAGGTTTCCGCGGCGGACCCCACGCGACGAATCTCCACGCTGTTCAACACCACGTCCGCCACAGGCCGGGAACCCGCCCCCTGCACCGGCACATCCGCGATCTCCGCCACCACGGTCTGCCCCGAAACCACGTTCCCGAACACCGTATAGTTTCCGTCCCAGTCCGGCACGTTGGTCGCCGTAAGGAAAAACTGCGACCCGTCGGTGTTGGGCCCGGAATTCGCCATGGAAATCACCCCGTTGGAATGCGCCAGCCCGTTGGTGGCCGAGTCGAGCATATAGTAGCCCGCATTGGCGAAATTGGTGTCCACCGAGCGGATGCCCCAGATGGTCGCCGTACTGGCCATGCTGACCGATATCCGGTGCGTCAGCACTTCCGCGCCGGACCCCGGATTCGTGGTAACGGTCTGGATGGCGGCCCAGTTGGTGGTCGTCACCGTTTCCGGCAAGCGATTGGTGTACCAGACCTCGTTGGTATAGGCGTTCACCACGTATTGGCCGGCATTGGACGACGACGCCCACAGCGAATAAACGGTGCGGGTCAGCGCAGGGGCATTGGTTTCCCTCACCTGTCCCGCATAGACGTAATTAGTCGGAACCGCCGCCGCATTATCTGTGGTGAAGGAAATCGGACCAAACACATTCGTGGTCACGCCCGGACCGTTGGTGGCCACCAGCAGGAAACTGCCGCCATCGCTTTGCGCCGGCCCGCCCGGCAGATTGGTCAGGGACAGCCCGCACAGGGCGATCCCCCCGCCCTGGATGGCGATGCCGTTGGTGGCGGCGTCCTTGACCACGCGGTGGAAAATCGATCCGTCGTAAAACGGCTGGTTCCAGATGTTGCCCTGCGGGTCCGCCCAGGCTTTTTCACCCGTGGCCAGGCCCACAAAGCTTGCCACGGCACGCGGCGCGCGCTCGTAGTCCAGCCGCACCGTGAACTCCCCCATCGAGGTGTGGAAATCCGCAAAAATCCCCTCGTCCTGGCCGTGCGCAACCGATGCGGCGCAGGCCAGCGCCATCCCGACCTGAATCCAGCGTCTCACATCAGAAATGATACCCGAATCCCAGCGTCAGCACCGGATAAAACTTGAAATCGTCCAGGTCGTCCTGGATCTTCTTTTCTTCCTTCTGAATGTCCTCGCGGAAGGTGTCCAGCTTGGCCGTCATGCCCGGACCGTCGGAGGTCAGCGACACGTCGTAGGCCTGGAAGATCACGCCCAGGTCGAGCGAGAACGTCAAGCGCTGGTCCCGGCCGACGGTGTTGCCGAATCCGATGCCGATGTACGGCGCGAAGGTGTTGTCCACCTCGATCTTACCCGACAGCGTACCGATGACCTCTGGCCCGTAGGTGTGGCTGCCGATCTGCACCGGCTTGTTGGGCGTGGCGTCAATGTCCGCCTGGGTTCCCGGCTGGATGTAAAACCCGCCGGTGATGCGGAAATGTCCGCCCGCGGGATACCAATCCACCAGGAGCGGGAGGCTGGTCATGTCCACCTCGGTGTCATAGTCCACGTCGCCCCAGTCGGTGTTCATCGTGAACGACCCGTAGTTGAATCCGCTGCGCAGGTTCAGGAAACGGGTCACGCCAAAGGTCAGATCCAGGCCGATGCCCGTGGTGCCGATCTTGGGGCCGAGCGACAGTCCGGGCCAGTCGTATCCCGACGACCCGTCCCAGTCGTCGCGCGCCTCCGGCACGTCGCGCAGGGAAATCCGCGTGCCGGGCGTGTCATCATAGACCGGCTCGTTATACACCGGCTCGTCATACGTCGGGGCGGCGGGAAATACGACGATATCCTGCGGCACCGGACGGACAGGCGGCGGCGCGGCGGGCAGCGGTTGAGCCGAACTCGCCGGCGGCGGTGCCGCGGGGGCGGCCTGCACCGGCGGCACGGGGACCGGGGCGACCCCGGCGGACGGCGGCAGGGGCGCGGGGGCGGCTATCCGCGCCGCCGGCACCGGCTGGGCGGTGTGCGGAGGCGGCGCCACCGGGCGCGGTTGCACCGGCAGCGGCGTCATCGGCGCCGCCGGACGATCCACCGCCTGCACCGGGCGGGGTTGCACCGGCAACGGTGTCATGGGCGCGGCCGCGGCCGCAGCCGCAGCCGGGCGCGACGCGGCGGCCGGCGCGATCGGACGCGGCTGCACCGGCAGCGGCGTCATCGGCGCCGCCGGACGGTCCAGCGCCGGCGCGGAGCGCGTCGCGACCGGCGCCGCCTGGACCGGCCGGGACGGCACGGGCCGCGGTGTCGTGGCCACGGCGGGAGAGACTGCGGCCGGCGCGGCCGGCGCCGCAGGCACCGCCACCGCCGGCGCTTCCGCCGGAACCGGCAGCCCCTGCTGCTGGTAGTACGCCGGTGAAGGCCGGATCACCCGGGGTTCCTGCGCCGTCGCCAGTACCGCGCCCAATCCCAACCAGCCAACCATGCACCAAGCCTGTCTCATATTCTTCTTTCCTTTGGGAGTTCCCCGTCGGGGCCGCAGCTCATCCCCCGGCATAGTGAATGCCAAGGACACATACATCGTCTTCAAACGTCGGCGATCCGGCAAATTCCACCGCGTCGCCCACCACCGCCGCCAGCAGTTCCGGCAACGGCTGCGCCTTGTGCGTCTCGAGCGAGCGGATCAAGCCGTCCTCTTCGAATTCCTTCTGCTCGCCGTTGCGGGCTTCCGTCAGCCCGTCGGTATAAAACACCAGCCGCGCACCGGGCGTCAGCGGGATTTCCATATGGCGGTAGCTGGCGTCGCCGAACAGCCCCAGGGCCGGCCCCAGCGCCGATTCCTCCACCTCCGCCATGGTCACCGCCCCGTCCGGCGCCATCACCATCGGTAGCGGATGGCCCGCGTTCGCGTGGCGCAGCATTCCGGTGTTCAGATCCAGGCAGACGCAGCAGGCCGTCGCGAACATCAGTTCGTTGGCGCTGCTGAAAATCTTCGAATAGGCCGCATTGAGCCGCGTCATGAATTCGCCGGGTTCCTGGGTTTCCTTGGCGATCTGCTCCAGCAGCCCGCGCAGGGTGGCCACCACCAGGGCCGCCCGCGCCCCGTGGCCCATCACGTCCGCCACGAACACCAGCACCTGGTGGTCCGAGACCTTCAGCAGGTCGAAGAAGTCCCCGCCCACCATGCCGCTGGGATGATACACATGCGCGAACTCCAGGCGGCCGGCACGGTCCGGATCGCCCGTCGTGATGTCCGGATAGGACGACGGCAGAAAGGCGTACTGCAGGTCGCGGGCCATGCGCAGGTCCGCCTCCATCTCCGCGTTCTTCTGCCGCAGCTGCGCGGCGTAAAGCTCCAGCTGCTGCTGCGCCTGCCGCTGCGGCGTCACGTCCACCAGCGAAATCACGATGCCCGTCATCGCCCCGTCGGGATTCAGGTTCGGCGCCAGCGACGCCTGCGCGAAGAACAGCGTACCGTCCGCGCGCTTCATCTCGACCTCGCCCGTCCAGGTGTCCTGCGCCTCGGCCGCCGCGATCATGTCCGCCGCCAGCGCCTCCTCGATCAGAAATTCGCGGAAATTCCGTTCGTAGGCCGCCTCGGCCGACTCCAGCCCCAGCAGTTCCAGCATCGCCGGATTCACGTAGCCCGCCAGGTTGCCCTCGGTGTCCGCCACCGCAATGCCGCTGCCGGAATTCTGCAGGGCGTTGTACCCGGTTTTCAGGCGCTCCTCCGCCTCCTTGCGCCAGGTGATGTCGCGAATAAAGAAGCTCAGGTGCGTCTTGCCCCCCAGCGGCAGGCGGCTCACCGAAATCTCCGCCGGGAACATCGTTTCGTCCGTCCGCCGGCACAGGGCCTGAATCAGCACGAACCGGTTGTTCTCCAGCGACCCCAGAATCGTATCCAGCAGGCTGCGCTCCGCCCCCACCAGCCAGTCAAAGACGTTTTTCTTGCACAGCTCCGGACGCTTTGCCGCGAAAAACTGCTCGGCGCGCACGTTGGCGCCCACGATCATCCCCTGCGGATCGGTGATCAACACCGCGTCGTAAATGCTCTGCAGCAGCACCTGGAAGTCCTCGCCGCCCAGCGGACGCGCCGGACTGGGCGGAATCCGGATCACCCCCGGCCCGCCCGCGCGCGGGCCCGCGTGCAGCCCCCCCGGACGGCTCGAAATCCGCGCGGCGCCCGGCACCGGCGCCTGCTGGAGCTGCTCCAGCATCGCCGGCGTGATGTCAATGCGCATCGTCGCCTGATGCTTCTGATGTTCCTCGTCTGCCATCTCCCCGAGACCATAGCGTACCCCTCGCCCCTCCGGCAATGGCCATTTTTTTCTGTTCATTTGCCCTCTTTCTCCCACAATGGCGGTTTAAATCAATTGAACCACCCAGAGAGGCGATTTTCATGTTCACAGGCGCATACACCGCATTGGCCACCCCTTTCCGCCCCGACGGCTCGCTCGATGCCGACCGGCTCCGCCGGCTGGTCGATGCCCAGATCGAAGCCGGCATTGACGGTCTGGTGCCCGTCGGCACCACCGGCGAGTCCCCCACGCTCGACACGGCCGAGCACATTGACGTCATCCGCATCGTGATCGAAGCCGCCGCCGGCCGCGCCAAAGTCATCGCCGGCACCGGCGCCAATTCCACGTCCGAGGCCCTGGAACTGACCCGCGCCGCGCAGGCACTCGGGGTGGACGGCACCCTGCAGGTCACCCCCTACTACAACAAGCCCACCCAGGCCGGCCTGGTCCGCCACTTCTCCGCCGTGGCCGACCTCGGCCTGCCCGTCGTCCTCTACAACGTCCCCGGGCGCTCCTCCTGCGAAATCGCCGTTTCCACCATCGCCGAGCTGTCCCGGCATCCCCGCGTCGTCTGCGTCAAGGAAGCCGGCGGCAGCGTGGACCGCGTCAGCCGCATCAAAGACGCCTGCGACATCGGCGTGCTCTCCGGCGACGACTCGCTCACCCTGCCCATGATGGCGGTCGGCGCCGACGGCGTCATCTCCGTCGCCTCCAACGTCGCTCCGAAGGCCGTGGCCGACCTCGTCCATGCCGCCGCCGCCGGGCGCTGGGACGACGCGCTCGCCCTGCACCGCCGCTACTACCGGCTGTTCACCCGTCTCTTCCTGGAAACCAACCCCATCCCCGTCAAGGCCGCCATGGAAATGGCCGGCCTGGGCCCCGCCGTGTACCGCCTGCCCCTGTGCGAGATGACCGACGCCAACCGCGCCCTCCTGCGCGAAACCCTCCAGCAGCTGGATCTGCTGTCGTGAGCGCCCCCGTGAAACTCCTGCTGATCGGCGCCGCAGGCCGCATGGGCCTGGCCATCACCCGCCTCGCCGGGTCCGGGGCCGTCCCCGGCTTCCGGGTCGTGGCCGCCGTGGATCGTCCCGATTCCCCCCTCGCCGGACAGGATATCGGCGCCGCCGCCGGCCTCCCGGCCCTGGGCGTGCCCGTCGGCGCCGACCTCGCCGCCGCCCTGGCCGCCGGCGCCGATGCCGCCGTGGACTTCAGCTCCCCGGCCGCCAGCGCCGCCGCCGCCCCCGTCCTGGCCGCCGCCGGCCTCCCGTGGGTCGTCGGCACCACCGGACTCGGCACCACCGAAAAAGCCGCCATCGCCGACGCGGCAGCCAAAATCCCCGTCGTGCTGTCCGCCAACATGAGCGTCGGCATCAACCTGCTGTATGCGCTGGTCGAACAGGCCGCCCGCGCCCTCCGCGGCCGCGGCTACGACTGCGAAATCACCGAGCGCCACCACCGCCGCAAGAAAGACGCCCCCTCCGGCACCGCGCTGTATCTCGGCGAAGCCGCCGCCGCCGGCTACGGCTGGCCCCTGGCCGACGTCGCCGTGGACGGCCGCTCCGGCCTCGTCGGCGAACGCCCCGAAAAGGAAATCGGCTTCCATGCCGTCCGCGGCGGCGACATCGTCGGCGACCACGCCGTTCTCTTCGCCGCCGACGGCGAATGCCTGGAACTGGCCCACCGCGCCACCTCGCGCGACACCCTCGCCATCGGCGCCCTGCGCGCCGCCGCCTGGATCCCCGGACGCGCCCCCGCCCTCTACCACATGCGGCACGTCCTCGGCCTCGAACCCGGAGGTGCTCCGTGAACGGAATTGAAGCCGGCCTCAGCCTCGGCGTCAACCTCGGCGATCCCCTCGCCACCCTCCGCGCCGCCCGCGACGCCATCGCCGCCATCCCCGAAGTCACCCTCCTCGCCTCCGCCCCCGTGTATGAAACCGAACCCGTCGGCGTCCCCGAGGAATTCGCCAGCCTCAACTTCACCAACACCGTTGTCATTGTCGGCACTTCCCTCGACGCCCATAAGCTCTTCGCCCACCTCCAGAAAATCGAGCTCGCCCTCGGCCGCAAGCGCACCCTGCGCCAGAACACGCCGCGCACCATTGACATTGACATGATCTACTACAACGGCCAGACCATCCGCTCCGGCGGCCTGGTCATCCCCCACCCCCGCTGGACCAAGCGCCGCTTCGTCCTCCAGCCCCTCGCCGACGTCCGCGGCTACCTCGTCCTGCCCGGACACGACCGACGCGTCCGCGACATCCTCGCCGCCCTCCCCCCCGGACAGGACGTCACCCAGCTCATGGCCGAATGGTAACCCCCATGCCCCCTTTCCACGCCATGGAACTCGTTTTTCCGGATTTTCCACGTCATGGAAAACTTTTTCCCGGGTTTTCCACGCTATGGAAAACTTTTTTCCACACCGTGGAAAATCCCCGGCCCACCGCCCCCTGTCCCCTGTT
>CAZHSS010000031.1:0-11831 GCA_964535205.1 uncultured Verrucomicrobiota bacterium | reverse complement strand
GACATAGACCGTGTAGGTGCCGCTGAAATTGCCGGTGAAGCGGAAATAACCGTTGGAGGTCGTGACGTTGGTGGCGATGGAGGCGCCGGGGCCGCAGGGCGACGGGCCGGCGCACAGATAGACCGTCACGTTGGTCATCCAGTTTTCGCCGTCCTCGCGATAGGTCTCCTGACCCCCGTCGGCGTCGTGCCAGATCGTGCCCTCGATGGTGCTGGCCAGCGTGTAGCCGAAGTCGGTGGTCAGGTGGGTGTTGTTGGTTCCGTTGGTATAGACGTTCAGATAGATGGCCGCGGTGCTGTCGTACGCGCCGCGTTCGTCGTAGGTGTTGACGCCGGTGCCGCCGGGCAGCGTGGCGGTGACCACGCGCACCGTGTAAACGCCGGTCGCCGGGATGGACTCGAATAGATACCTGCCGGTCTCGTCCGTCCAGTTGGTGACGGCGAGGCCCGCGCCCCGACCCAAATCGATGCCGGCCGGCGGCGTGATGGAGACGGCCACGTTGGGCACGCCCGGCTCGCCGGCGTCCTGCACGCCATCGCCGTCCAGGTCGCGCCAGACGTAGTCGCCGACCGTCGCCGCGGGCAGCAGGACGTTGACGACCTGGGCGGTCTGGTCGTTGGCCGGCAGGCCGCTGGTGAACATCGCGTTGGTCGTCCAGCAGATATTCGTGACGGTCGCGTTGGTGTTGTTGACCGGCTCGAGAAGCTTGAAGGTGACGGCCACCGACGACGTGCCGCCGGGATACACCGGTCCGACGTTGTCCCAATAGAGCTGCCCCACCGTCAGCGGCGGCGTCCCGCTGGTTGCAACGGTGGTGATGGGCGGCTCGGCGCCGATGAACTGGAACAAATCGGCGTCGTAGCGGTCGGCCAGCGGCACGGGGTCCAGCGTGGTGGTCGGGCCGGCTTCGCCCACGGTGGCGTCGGTTTCGATTTTGAACCCGATGGCATCCAGCAGCATCCAGCCGGCCGTCGCGCCGCCGGCGTTCTTGCGCGCGGTCAGGGTCACGGTGCAGTTGGTCGAGAAATCGGCCCACGACCACGCGTAGGTGCCCGTCATCGGGATCGTCCAGACGCCGGTCACGTTGTTCGTCACCAGGAACGTCTGGTTGTAGCGCGTGGTGGCCGGCACGCCGGTTGCGATATCGATCGTCAGCGAATCGTCGTCGCCCATCGGGGGAACTACCACGATGGGCATCACCAGCGAGACGCCGGACACGGCGCCCATCTGCGCGTCGAAATAAAAATTCGAAACGGCCAAGAGCTTCGAGGCAGCCGCGAAGTTGTTCGAGGCGTAGCGCCCGTCGGGCCCCGGCGGGATCCAGACGTTCGTCGCCGTGAACCACTCGTCCTGCTTTTCGTTGAAACCGGATTCCGCCCAGGAATAGAACGTGGCCGGCGAACCGTTGCCCGAGCCATCGCCGGGCAGGCTGTTGGAAACGACGAGGTGGTAGGTCGCCAGCTGCCCCTCGCGGAAGGCGTTGGTGCTGATCAAGTCCTTCGTCAACGTCAGCGCCGGGGCGAAACCGAAGTCGGCGGTCCAGTCCACGGCGGGATTGACGTTGGTCCGGGCGGGATCCAGCGCGATGGAATACGTGGTCGGCGTCGTGGGCGTGTAGCCGAAGGGGATGTCCGGGTCGAAAATGTCCACCTGCACGACAAAATGGCCGTCCGGCAGGTTGGTGAAGGTGTAATATCCGCTGGGTCCCGTATTGGTCGCGGCGAACAGATAGTCGGCCGCCCCGTCGCCGGTGGTGTCGTAGTAGAGCCGCACCGTTACGCCGGTGATGCCGGTTTCTCCGCCTTCCTGGAGCAGGTTGCCCAGATAACCGCCGCCCGCGCCGTCGTCGCGCCACACCGTATCGCCCAGCGCATTGTTGCCCAGCAGCAGGGTCTGGGCGTCCGCCGTCAGGAACGGCGCCGTGTTGCCCATGCTTAGGCCCGCCGTGTTGGGCACAATCGGGGACGGGAAAGGCCAGGGCGTGTTGACCGTCACCGAAAACCGCACAATCCCCGCCGCAGCGGGCTCCAGCGGGTCGCTCAACCACCATTGGATGTCCGTCACCGTCGCGGCAACCGCCGGCTCGGTCGTGCTCCACATCGCGCCGCTGTTGGTCGAAAAATATACTGTGTACGCCGACACGCCGGACGGTAGCACATTGGCGTCCGCGGCGCTGCCCGGCACATAGGTCGTGCCGGCCGGAATGGAGTCCTGCACCACCAGCGGCAGACCCAGATCGGGCCGGCCGATGGCAGCCGTGCCGGCATTGGTGAACGACACGGTATAGGCGATGTTGCTGCCGGGGCGGGTCGCGAGAGGGGCGGCCGACTTGGCCAGCGCAACCGCCGACGTCGTGCCGTAGAGACTTTGTCCCGGCGCGCCATAGTCGCCGTTGAATTTTTCGTTGTCATAGCCCGACGCGACTTCCTGGTAGGGCGTCAGCGTGCTGACGCACCCCGAGCCGATTGCCATGAATTCATACATCACATAGCCCACCGCCCCCCGGTTGTCCTCGGGGATCTGGGTGAAGTAGAGCTGGTCTTCCGCGATGATGACCTGTTCGGTTCCGTCGTTGATCTTGACGATGACCATGGCATAGGTGCGGATCAGCCGGTGGCAGGAGGGGTCGAACAGGCCCGGATTGCCCACCGGTTGGAGCCAGGCGTTGCGGTCCGGCACCAGGTCGCCGTCATTGTCGAACCCCGCCCCCACGTTGCCCAGGTCGTACCAGATGCCCTCGGTGCGCAGGATGCCCCCCGGCTCGGCATAGCTTGAGGTATTCGTCCACATCGGCGCGTACTGCTGCAATAAATCCTTGTACTCCTGCGGCACCTTGTTGGCGCCGTTGGGCCAGATCTTGTTGGCCATGGCCGAAATTTCGTTGCGGCAGGTGAGGGTGCGGGTGTCGTCCGCCTGGAGATAGGCCGCGCCGTCCCGCGCCGTGGCCCAGATGTCAAATTCCATCCACAGGTCGTCCTCGGGCTTGACGCTCGTGCCCCACGTGGGAACGCCGTTTTCATCGAGTTGCGGATAGCTCACGAGCCAGTAGGCCGTGACGCATTCGCCTGGCTGGATCGTGCCGATGTAGCGCGTCGCATCGTCCGTCCCCATCGCCCCGCCCTCGTGAGTCAGCGCAAACTCCCCGCCCGGCAGCGGCCCCGTCAGCCCCGAATGTGCCCGGCTCGGATAGATCCCCGGCGTGCCCGCCCCCAGGTCGCCGATATACGCCCAGACATTCGTCAGCGGGGTGTCCCCGTCATTGCAGAACGTCGCCCCGATATAGGCCGATTCCGGCGCATAGGACGACGGGGTGCCCGCATTGGAATCCACCACCAGGTTGTAGGCCGTGATGATGTCCACCCGCAGCGCCCCGTCCGGGTTCGCCGCCATGACCCGCACCGGCCAACACCCCAGCAGCAACCCCGCAGTGGCGGCTAGTCCGACGGATATAAATGGATAACGCTTGCGCATTGCATGCATGGAAAAATGGTTTGGAACACGCAACCCATCGTGTTTCTGGTTGATACACCCGGGCTGAAGCCTCCTTTGCCCTTTCCATACGATGGACCGCTCCGTTTTATTTGGCGAACGTTATAGTGTTAATTTATTGTTAAAAACCATCTGGCTATAGTCGTTTCCATGTGTCGCCATACCGCCCCCTTGTTGGACCCCCTACGCCCCTTTTTAGCATCTGAGTAAGAAGCGACCGGATCAGCTGGGATCCGGTCACATCATCGGCACATCCGCCTGCAATGCGGACGCAATATATTCTGCCGCTTTTTCTTATGAATTTACGTGCCGATGATTATCCCTTCCATGCATTGTAGAATCCGCCCGGCTTCCGTTTTTTTATGGAACCACAAATGCCATCCGGGCACCTGCCGGGTGATGTCCGATGCCTCGTTGAACCAGCGTTTTCGCAGCTGCAAGACATCGGATTGAACAGCCCCGGCACCTCCGCCTCCCCCCTGCCCCCGTCCGGCCTTCCGCTGCAGATCCATCTCCATCACCGCATCCAGTACATGCCGGGCAAGTTCGATCGGCTCCATGGGTTCCACGCGAAAGTCCGGCGCTTTGTGCAGGCGACAGCAGGCCTTCAGCCGAACCGCCCCTTCGCTCGCCCGGCGGCTCAATTCCCGCGGCCAGTCTTCCGGGCGGCAATCCTCCTTGAACCGGAAACTGCCGTCCACCACGCGCCATTCGCTTTGTCCCCACCGGGTGACATGCACCGCATCATCCGCCAGCACCGGGCATTGCGTCCCCAGCAAACGGGCCATCGTGCTTTTCCCCGCCGTGGAATGTCCCAGAAACAGCACCGCCCCGCCATCCACGACCACAGCGGAGGCGTGAAGAAAGAAGCCGAAGTCCGGGATACGCGGTCCGTGGCCCGAGGTCCGAGGCCGGGATTCAGAGGATACAGGACCCGGGGCGGCAGGGGAGATGGGTTGGTCGGTCGCATCCATGGAAAATCACAAATGCGAATCGGGTTCCGGACCTCGGACCGTTTTTCCACCAAACGAGACCCGTCTCGTTTGCGGAAAAACGCCCCGCCGCACAGCCTCCGCGCACAGCGGCGACGGGGCGACGAGCGTGCCGCAGGCTTCGTAGTTCTGCGCCAGGCAGTGGGTCATGCAGCGGCCGGCGTGCAGGCAGTCGCCGCACACGCCGGGAAACGGCCCCTTCAACTCCTCGCGCATCCGCACCAGCACCGGATGAGTCATCCAGACCTCGCGCAGGCTGTCCCGCCCCAGCCGCCCGAAACAGAGCTCCGGAATGCTGCGCCCGATGCCGCACAACGCCATTTCGCCCGTGCCCAGGATGCCGAGAATGTGCCGCACATGGCAGCCCGCGCCCTCCCCGCCATAGCGGAGCAGTTCCTTCACCGTGGACATCGCCGGCGGCACCATCGCCCCCAGATGGATCGGATACCGGTCCCGCAGCGGACCGCGGATATGGCGAATCAACGCCAGGTACCCATCGAAATCCAGCCCCAGCCCCTGACGATGAATCTCCTCCCCGCGGCCGGAAGGGGTCACCGGATTGAACTTCACCGAAGAAGCCCCCAGGTCCATCGCCAGTTCGATCAGGCCCTCGATCCGCTCCAGGTTGCCGCGATAGACCGACATGATGATCTGGGGAGGCAGGCCGGCCTCCGCCAGAAACCGAATGCCCCGCACGGCCTCCCGGAAGGCCCCTTGCCTGCCCCGGAACCGGTCATGTTCCTGCTCCATCGGGCTGTCCAGGCTCACCGCCACCCGTTTGAGCGTGGTGTGCCGGACCAGATGCACGGCCAGATCGCGATCCAGCAGCGTCGCGTTGGTCTCCAGCGAAAGTTCGAGCCCTTCGGAGGACAGCACATCGGCGATCTCCCGGAACTGCGGATGGAGCATGGGCTCCCCGCCCGTCAGCTTGGCGGCCGACAATCCCATCGGTTTGGCCTCGGCCACCGCCCCCTTGAGCTGATCGAGATCGAGACATTCGGCCGGAACGGGCTTTCCCTTCACGAACGTGGGCGTGATCCAGCAATGCCGGCAGTGCAGATTGCAGCCGGCGGTGAGATACAGATAAAACACCTTCAGTGCCGGCACGTCCGGCGGCATGTCCGGCGCGGGAGCGGACGCAGCCTGCTCGTTCAACCCGTCGCAGGTGTCGGCGGGATCCGTCACGCGGACTCCTCCACCACGCCGATGAATCCCTTTTGAACCATGCCGTCCAGGAATTCGGCCACATCCAGCTCCACCTGCTCCGGCTCGGCGCCCTCGCACAAATCGGCCAGATGCGCCGCCACCTCCGCCCGGGTATGCGGCGCCGACAGGTGTTTCCAGATTACCACCGCCACGGGATTGATGACCTCCAGCGTATCCGTTTCGGCGTTGTACAGCAGCCCGCCGTCGTCGCCTTCCGTCCGGAACGACACATCCGGATCCGCCAGGTATCTCGCTTCGCTCATGTTTCCAGGCCTTTCCTTGATCAAAGTCGCCACCCGCCGCACCACGCCCTGCTGTTCCATCTCCAGCAGGGCTGCGGTCACCGGGCCGGCCGGCATCGCCGTTTCCGCGGCAATATCCGCCACCGTCCGCGCCCCGTCAACCCGTTCCAGAATGGCCCGCGCCGCCGCATTGATTTCCCGCAGTTCCAGCACCCCGGCCAGCAGCACGAGCGAGCGCTCGCCGAAGTCCTCGATGGCCACGTCGTTCCGCAGACGGAACGTCAGGAGACAGGGGACAGGAGACAGAGGGCAGGAAGAATCCGTCATGGAGCCAGGAAGGGGGTTGGCGTTTTAATCATCGAACCGATCATTCTCCCCACTTCTCGATTCAATTCGACCAACTCCCGATGCTCCACGGAACTGGTGTAGCCGCAGTCCCGTGCAAAATCGAGCGAAGAGTCTGTCTCGTTGTTCTCCCCATCGCAGTCGGTTAGTTTGGATACAAAATGCGCCTCATAGCGCCGCTTGGCCCAGGCTTCGCGCAAATTCAGACACACCGAACGGGAAGACCGCCGGATCTGGCTGGTCAACGCATACCGTTCTTCCGGCGGGAAGCTCTTGCTGGCTTTAAACACTCTCATCGCCAGATCATAGGCCTTCTGATACACGGCCAGCTCTTTAATCGTTTGCGCCATCTTCTACGCCTCCTGTCCCCTGCCTCCTGTGCCCTGTCTCCTGTCCCCCGTCTCCTGTCTCCTGCAGAAACCGCCGGTAGCAGCACTCCGGATTCGCCACGTTCATCTCGCCGGTCCGGGTGTATTCCGCCGCCGGGCAGCCGCCGCTGCAGTACGGCGCCCATTCGCAGTCTTCGCAGCCGGGGACCTGGTCCATGGGTATCCGCCCCCGCCGGCGCATGTCCTTGAGCAACGGGTGGTCCTGCCAGATGGAGCGGATGGAGGTCTCGCCGATCCGGCCCAGCGAGGCGGCCGCCAGCATGTTACACGGCACGATCATGCCGTCGTGATGCACCGCCAGCTTGGCGAACATGCAGCCGCAGGAGGACAGGAACCCCATCTTCCAGCGCCGGGTTTTCCGGCCCGTGGCTTTGGCCTCCTCCATTTCCCGGAACATGTGCCACAGGGCCAGGGAACCCGCCGAAGCCTGGATGCGGCCGGGATATTCCTGTTCCAGCCGCACCAGCGTATCCATCGCCGTAACGCGCTGCGCCGGCGTCAGCACCACTTCCTGGCGATGCGCGCAGCCTGTCCCCATGGGCATGGCGTCGTTGGTGCCGATCCGGGCCAGCCCCACATCGTCCAGCAGAAGCCGCACCGCGCGTTCCAGGTCGTCCATGTTGTGCTGGTTCACCGTCACGCGGGCGGTAACCGGCAGGCCGGCCGCCTTCAACAGGCGCAGGCCGCGCAGCGCCCGTTCAAAGCTCCCGTGGCCCCGCGACGCATCGTGCACCGCCGCGCAGGAACCATCGATCGAAACCTGGATCGAATCCAGCCGGCGACGGCGGCCCTCCCGCGTCAGTTCCCCCACCGTCTGCTCCGTGATCAGCGTGCCGTTGGTCAGCAGGCTGTAGCGCATGCGCCCTTCGATCAGCGCATCCACCAGTTCCCACAGATCCGGCCGCAGGAAAACCTCGCCGCCGCTCAGGGTCAGGCCCCGGACCGCCAGGGTCTTCAATTCGGCAAAAAACGCTTTCCACCGTTCGCCCGGCAGATCGGCGCGCCCAACCATCTCGTCGGCGTAAAAGCAGTAGGCGCAGCGCAGATTGCACCGTCCGGTCAGCGACAAGTCGAAATTCCGCGGCGCCTCGTTCAGCCGGGAATAGTCCTCCGGCGGCAGCGGAACCGGAGCCGGCGCGGGCAGCGTCTCGGCGAAGCCGTCGCGCCGCAGCTCTTCGGCGAATTCCGCGGCATCGGCCTGGACCGCGTCGGTCAGCGGGACATCGTAGCGACGGGCCAGCGCCTGCGCCAGGTCTTCGGTCCGGGCCACGCCGTCCATGGCGTCCCAGACGGCATGTCCGGCCCGGTTGACCACCTTTTCCCGGCCGGCATCCGGATCGAACAGAATGAGGTTGTCCCCCTCCCGGCACGCGGACACCGGCGGCCGCCGCAGCCAGCAGGCCGTGGACCCGTCCGGGCTCATGCCCCCGGACCGGACGTCGCGGGGGCGTATTCCGGCACGATTTCCTTCAGGACGGAGCGGATCCGCTCCGCCTGGAAGGTATCCCCCGCCTGGATCAGCCGGTCGATCTGGGCGCGCACCGTCCGGTCGGCGGCCGCCTCCGGTCCGCCCGCCCCGTCGCGCCGGAGCACCATGATTTTCTCGTGCGCGGTGGCCACAATGCCCTCCCCCTGCGTGATCAGTTCCTCATGGAGCTTCTCCCCGGGCCGCAGCCCGGTATAGACGATCTGAATGTCCTGATCCGGCACCTTCCCGGACAGCCGGATCATGTCGCGGGCCATGTCGGCGATCCGCACCGGCGTGCCCATTTCCAAGATGAAAATCTCCCCGCCGTCGCCCATCGCCCCGGCCTGCAGGATCAGCTGGCAGGCTTCAGGAATCATCATGAAATAGCGGGTGATGTCCGGATGCGTGACCGTCACCGGCCCGCCTGCATGGATCTGACGCTGGAACAGCGGAATGACCGACCCCGACGAACCCAGCACGTTGCCGAAGCGCACCGCCATGAAGCGCGTCTTGCCGGCGGGGCGCGACTGCAGGGCGATTTCCGCCACGCGCTTGCTGGCGCCCATCACATTGGTCGGCCGCACCGCTTTGTCGGTGGACACCAGCACAAACCGCTCCGCCCCGTACTCCTCGGCGATGTCCATCGCCGTCAGGCTGCCCAGCACATTGTTCAGAATGCCTTCGCGGGGATTCAGTTCCACCATCGGCACATGCTTGCAGGCGGCGGCATGGAACACCACATGCGGGCGGTAGCGGTCGAAGACGCCGGCCATCAGGGTCCGGTCCTGCACCCGCCCCAGCACGATACGCAACCCCTCGAAACGACTCTCCATCCGCAGTTCCTGCTCAATGCGGTACAGATTGAATTCGCTGGACTCGATCAGCACCAGCACCGCCGGATTGAAGCGCAGAATCTGCCGGCACAGCTCCGACCCGATGGAGCCGCCCGCGCCGGTGACTGCCACGGTCTTGCCGGTCAGGCACCGGCCGATGCCGGCATGATCCAGCTGCACCGGGGTGCGGCCGAGAATGTCTTCGTACTCCACGTTGCGCACGTCGTTGACCGTCACCTTGCCGTCCACCAGCGACCCCAGGGATGGCAGGGTCTTGAACGGCAGGCCGCTGGCCTTGCACACCCCGACGATCTGCCGCATCGTCTCCCCCACCACCGACGGCATGGCGATCAGAATCTCATCCGCCTGGAACCGGTTCACGTAGAACAGCAGCCGGTCGATCGGCCCCCGGACCGGCACGTCCAGCAGCGTCTGGCCATGTTTTCGGACATCATCATCCACGCAGGCCACCACATCGTAGGGCGACCGGTGGTTGCCCTGGATTTCCCGGATGATGGTGGCCGCCGCATCCCCCGCCCCGATGATCAGCAGCCGAACCGGACGGGCGGGCAGGCTGTCCTCCTCCTCCCGGTCCCAAAACCGAAGCGCTGATCGTTTTTGACTTCCTAAAATCCGGATGGCCATCCGGAACCCGCCGCAGAAGAAGAGAGTGAAGATGCAATCCGCCAGGAAAATGGAGCGCGAAAACCCCCTGAACTGATGAACCAGCGTCAGCGCGGTCATGATGGCCAGCGTGGCCAGGACGGAGGCCTTGGACAACCGCATGGCGTCCGGGACGCTCGTGTACCGCCACATGCCGCGGTACACCCCCATGGAATAGAACACCACCACCTTCGTCGCCAGCAGCCACGGCAGCAGGAAGCCGATCCGCTTCCATTCCACGTCGGGAATATCCAGCGAAAACCGCAGGCCATAGGCCAACAGCAGCGAAGCGGCAAAGAGGACCAGGTCCCCGGCCAGCACCACGTAGAAATTACGGTTCTTCAGCTGCTGAATCATGATGGAATCCACATATTCCCGGACCCGGCACTCACGGTTCCAAGCGCTTGCATTGTATCCCCCTCCACGAAAAGAAACAGGGAAAAATCAGGTTCCCCGCGATTTTTGCGGTTTTTGCCGGGCCAGGACCCGTTGGGCCAAGGCCCAGCCCCCGGCCGCGCCGGCTGTGTTGGCCAGCGCATCGCTCCAGCTGAATCCGCGGCTGCCCGCGCACAGCGTCAGCTGCAGGATCTCCATCAGCAGGCCGTAGCCCGCCGCCGCCGCCACCCATGCCGCCCCGCCCCGCCCTCCCCGGCCCGGCGGCTGCGCCCACCGAAGCAAAGCCCCCAGCGCCCCGTACAAAACGAAATGAACGACCTTGTCCAGGCCGGGGACGCCCCCGGCTGCAGATGGAAACACCCACGCCGGCACCAGCGACAGCACCGCGATCAGCGCCGCATGCGCCGCGCAAAGCCCGCGGCGGATGGATTGGGAAACCATCACCAGCCGAATCACAGATGGCCTAACCTGAATATCTGCAAGCAAGAGGTCTGACGAACGATCAGACATAAACCAGGTCTTGCTGAATAACCGCTTGGTAGCGCGGCTTGACGCCATCCGCCGGTATCACATCAGTTTTGATTCCAAGCCGGTTTTCAATGGCCTCGGCCAAGTCAATGAACCCGAGACCGATGGACGGATCCACGTCCACCAAGACATCCACATCGCTGTGGGGAGTCTGCTCGTTGCGGGCGTAGGAACCGAACAAGGCCAAAGACCGCAATTTATAGCGCTCGGCGATCGTGGGCTTCAGATCCCTCAGGGCCGTGAGTATGTCTTCCCTGGTTTTCATGTTTTATGACTTCTGACGCAAACCCAAGCTACCCTCTGTACGACTCTGCGTCAATCCGCCGATGGTTCAAGCCAACATGCTGCGGATGATCCCGCAGACGTGGTCCAGGTCGCCGTCCGTCATTGCCGTCCCCGACGGCAGGCACAGCCCCTGTTCGAACAGCCGGTCGCTCACGGGACGCTCTCCCGCTTTCCACAGCGCGGCTCCCCGGAACACCGGCTGCAAGTGCATCGGCTTCCACACCGGGCGCGCCTCGATGTTTTCGGTCTCCAGCGCCTCGCGCACCGCATGCGTGTCCGCCCCGAAAGCCGCCGGATCAATCCGGATCACCGTCAGCCAGCGGTTGCCTCGGCACGCGTCCGGCTCCGGCATGAACGCGATCCCCGGCAGCCCGCCCAGCCGCGCCCGGTAGCCGTCGAAAATCTCCCGGCGGCGGCGCACCCGCTCGTCCAGGACTTCCAACTGGCCCCGGCCAATGGCGGCCAGGATGTTGCTCATGCGGTAGTTGAAGCCGATCTCCGTGTGCTCGTACCACGGCGCGGGATCCCGCGCCTGCTGCGACAGCTTGCGCGCGTGGTCGATCAGGTCTTTGTCCTGCGACGCCAGCATCCCTCCGCCCGAGGTGGTGATGATCTTGTTGCCGTTGAACGAGAACACCGCTGCCCAGGCGTCGGCACCGGCGTGACGCCAGGGCTCCGAGGTCCGAGATCCGACGTCCGACGTCCGATCCCTGTTCTCTGACCTCTGACCACGGGCCTCTGACCTCTGATCTCTGTCCGCTGTCTCCTGTCCCCTGTCTCCCGTCCCCCGATACCTCGCCCCCATCGCCTCCGCGGAATCGCAGATCACCGGCACTCCGTGCCGATCGCACACCGCCCGGATCCGCGGCAGGTCGCAGGGCTGGCCGTAGAGGTCGGTGGGGATGACCGCCTTGGGCTGCTGGCCGCGCCGCGCAGCATCTTCCAGCGCCTGCTCCAGCAACGCGGGGTCCATGTTCCAGCTCGATTCGTCGCAG
>CAZHSS010000030.1:0-11916 GCA_964535205.1 uncultured Verrucomicrobiota bacterium | reverse complement strand
CTGGCGGCGCGCGAATGCGTCCGGCGGTTCCGTCTGCTGCGAAGTCTCCAGCCCGGCGCGCTGTGTCTGCACCGCACATGGGGCTTCGGCGTGGTCCGCCGGACGGATGCGCTCTACAAGAAGATTGAAATCGATTTCCGCGGGCGTCCGGGCCACGGGCTGGCGATGAAGGTCGCGGCGGAAACGGTTGAATTGCTCGGCGACGACCACCTGCTGGCCCGCCTGCACCGCGACCGCGAAGGCGTCCAGCAGATGGTGAAAGACTCGCCGGCGGACGTGGCGCGGCTGGCCCTGGCCAGTTTCGGTTCCCTGCCGGCGGCCGCCCTGCAGGAGAAGCTGATCCAGTCCGGCGTCGTGACCGAGGCCGACTGGAAGCGCTTCTGGGAGGGGGCGCGCAAGGGGCTCAAGGCCGACCCCCTGGTGGATGTGCCGGCGAAGCGGACCGAGCCGATCCGGCTGCTGGACCGGGCCGCCGGCTGCGACGACGCCTGGTTCGACCGGCTGGCCAACGAACGCAATCTGTCCGCCGTTCTCGACAAGGTGCGGGAATGGGCGGACCGGCCGGCGGAGATGCCGGCGGCGACGGATGCCCAGGCCAAGATTCTTTCCAACCGGCTGGCGTTCGTGCTGCTGGGAGCCACCCGGCGCCAGCCGGGCCTCCGCCTGGCCGCGGCCCTGCTGGCGGCCCGCCTGAACCTGCCCGCCGCGGAATGCGACTGGCCCGGTGCCGTGCGCGAATTTCTCGGCGACGGCGCCATCGTCCCGCTGCTGCACGACCTGGCCGCGCGCGACCTGAAGCCGGCGCTGGAATTCCTCTGGGAGCAGGATCCGGACGGCACCCGCGCGGCCCTGCTGGGCCAGCTGCGCCATCTGCATTTCACTGCCTTGCAGGAGGCGATGGACCTGCTGCTGCAGCAGGGCGCCGACGAGGCTTGCCGACAGATTTTCGCCGAGGCCTGCGCCACCCATTTGATCCGGCAGGAGATGCTGCTGTGGATCCTGCGCCATCCCGACCGCCGCGAAGCGTGGGATCTGCCCCTGCCGTCCGTGCTGGCGCCGCTGGTGGTGGAGGAACTCGAGCAGGATTACATGGGCGACCGGCTCAAGACCCGGAAGCTCCTGCGCGAGAAGTTCGAGGAGCCGGAGGTGCTCCGGGCGGTCTTTGACGGCATGACGCCGGGTCGGCAGAAGGATTTCTTCCGGCGCCTGGGCCAGTCCACGGCCTGGCCGGGGCTGGACCGGCAGGTGATCCAGGCCAAGGTGCTCAAGCTCTATCCCCATTTGCAGAGCGTCATCACCGGCGAGCGGGAATCCGGCCCGGCGGCGACCTACGGCGCGGTAACCTCGCACCGGACCTACCGCGAGCGGCAGGAGAAGCTCGAAAAGCTGATCAACGAAGAGATTCCGGCCAATTCCAAGGAAATCGCCGTGGCGCGCAGCTACGGGGACCTGAGCGAGAATTTCGAGTACAAGGCCGCCAAGGACATGCAGCGCGTGCTGATGGCGCGGCGGGCGGAGCTCGAAGCGATGATGTCCAAAGTGCGGCCGACAGACTTCTCCGAGGCGCCGAAGGGCGTGGCCGGCATCGGCTCGACCGTGGTGCTGGCGCATGCCGACGGGCGCGAAGACCGGTTCCACATCCTGGGCGAATGGGACCAGCAGCCCGACCGGCACATTATTTCCTCCAATACGCGGATGGCCAGGGCCCTGGCCGGAAAGAAGCCCGGCGACCGCGTAAGCGTTCCCGCGGAAGACGGGAGCGAGGCCGAATGCCTGCTGAAGGCGGTCGAGCCGCTGCCGCCGGACATCGTGGAATGGGCGAAGTGACATGACGCTACGGGAACGCTGGAACCACTATCTGTCGCACGACGCGCCGCCGCTGGTGCAGTTCATCAAGTACGGCATGGCGGGGGGGCTGGCGACCGTGGTGCATGTGCTGACTTTTTTCGCGATCGGTTTTTTCCTGTTCCCCTGCGTGTCGGCGGACGATCCGCTGATGAAAGGGCTGACGGCGCTGTTCGGGGTGGCGGCGCCGGCGGTCGAAGAGGCGCTGCGCGCCCGCAACGCCGTGGTGTCCAACGTGCTGGCGTTTCTGGTCTCCAACACGGTGTGCTATGTCATCAACCGGCTGTTTGTGTTCCGGCCCGGCCGCCACCACGTGGTGCTGGAGTTTTTCCTGTTCCTGGCCGTGTCGGCCGTGAGCATGCTGGTGGGCACCACGCTGATGGGGTGGCTGATCCAGCAGTACGGCATTCATACCACCTATGCGTTCGGGGTGAACATCTTCAGCTCGCTGGCCATCAACTACGTGATGAGGAAGTTCTTCGTGTTCAAGGGCTAGGCCGGTTGCCGCGGGGACGCCGTTGCCGGCCCGGAGCGGGGAGGGGAGGCATCGAGGGGCGGGGCAAAAGCAGGGCCAACGCACCTGAATTTTCCGATCCATTCAACGCAACGGTCGCAAGAGGCGCGAAAGGAGCGCAAGCGCGAACCCTTTCGGCTGAAATACAGACGGAATTCTTGATGCTCCCGTGAATCCACCGGGTTCCTCCGGAAGGTAAAGCGGTTTTATTGGCAAGTCTTTTTCGGTTTGGCCGGAGGGGTGGCGCGGGGGTAAACTCTTTCATTAATCGTCGGCGCATGCCGACCGGTATCCGGATGTCGCGGTGCGGGCAGTGGCGCCCATGGCGGACGGAAAGACGCAGTTGGATCAGGACAGGCAAGAACAGGAACAGCATCATGAAGACATTGACCTGGTGGATGGCGGCGGTATTCGCCCTGGGCGCGACGGCATTTGGCGGAACCGGAACGGAAGCCGATCCGTACACGATTGCGGAGGCGCGCGCCTTGGCGGTTGGCACGACGGAATACTGGGCGCAGGGGTATATCGTGGGCGGAGCCTACAATAATTTCGATTCGCCTTGGACCAGCGATTACAGCATCAGCTGTTCGGACACGGACAGCGAGTCCGACGTCAACAATTGTCTGCAGGTCAAACTGGAATCCGATGGAGGCCGTGACACCTGGGGGCTGGCCACCAATCCGGGCAATCTTGGCAAGATGATCAAGTTCAGAGGATTCCGGGATGCCTACGGCGGGTTTCCCAGCTTCGAAGGCGTGGACAATGCGGACATCTCCGAAGTCTTGCAGGAAAACCAGCCGCCGGTCATCGGGGCGGTCGGCAGCAAGTCGGTGATCGAAAGCAATACGCTGACGTTCACGGTGACGGCGACAGACCCGGCGGACGGCGATGAAATCGCGCTGGTGGCCACGGCCCTGCCGGCCGGCGCGACCTTCACGGGCGCGACCAATGCGGGCACGGCCACAGGCACGTTCACGTGGGAAAACGCCGGGCCGCTGGGCGACTACAGCGCCACGTTCCAGGCCACGGACAAGGACGGCAGCGACACCGAGACGGTGTCCATCAATGTGCATGACGGCAGCGGACCTCTGTACATCGCGTTCCAGGGATTTGAAGGAACGGCTAATGATACGTGGGGAATTACAGCGGCTAATTATGTAGAAAGCACGACTGGGACGGGTGATACGCCAGCCAATCAGCGTATTCGAACCGGCAGCTATTCCTGGCAGCCACGGAATGAGACGGAGTCGTCCACTTCTGAAACCCTGGAGTTGGATGCGGTGGATGTATCTACTTATTCGGACATGGTGATCGAGTTGCACGTGTCAACGACGAGCACAGATACCAATGACTTTGGGATGTACCCCGAAGATACGATGAGTTTTGTTGTTGCACTTGATGGAGAGGATTTCGGGGTCGCCGATCTAATGTTGACGGGGAATGCAGAAGAAGGGGGTGGATATGTCGGCGTCCTGTGGCCGATGGATGCCACGGGTATTGCGACGACGACCGCGGGCGTATCCCGCACGGTAACTCCAGCCAGTGGCGGCATTGTGGCCGATGGCCCGGCGACAGTCCAGATCCACGTCCCGGATGGGACAGCATCGGTGAAGTTCAAGGCAACGGCTTCTCTGCCATATGTAGACTATTACTGGAACATCGACGACATCTCCTTGACGGGCGTCAACGACGGCGGAGCATCGAATCTGCCGCCTGCCATCGCCATCGTGCCGAACGACACGTCGTTGTCGGTGGCAGTCAGCAACGAGATCAGTTTCGTCATCACCGGCACGGAAATCCCGAACGACGCGGCGGATCAGATCACGCTGCGGGCGACGGGTCTGCCGGCGGGCGCGAGTTTCCCGGAGGTGTCCGGCACGAGCGTGCTGACGAACACCTTCAGCTGGACGCCGACGGCGACCGGCACGACGGTGGTCAGTTTCTTTGCGGAAGACAAGGACGGCACCAACCAGATTGACGTGACCATCCAGGTGTACGAACAGCAGCCGGTCGGCACCTATCGCGCGGTCATCTGCGGCATCTCCGACTATGACGGCGACGAAAACGACCTGAACTACTGCGACGACGATGCCCAGGAACTCTATGACCTGCTGCTGTCGGGTTCCAACTGGGAGGCGTCCAACATGCAGCTGCTGCTGGATTCGCAGGCCACCGAGGCGAACATCCAGGCAGCGATCGCTTCCATGGGGGCGGCTTCCCAGCCCGGCGACGTCTGCCTGTTCTTTTTCTCCGGCCACGGCGGTGGCGACATGCCGGACACCGACGGCGACGAGGGCGGCGACGGCTTTGATGAGTATTTCTGCCCATACTATATCTATGACAACGAAGTCACGGATGACGAACTCAGCGATTGGCTGGATGCCCTTCCGACGGATAACATCATAGTGCTGATGGACACCTGCTTCAGCGGTGGGCACTTGAAAGCCCCGCTGGGGGTTACCTACAAGGGTATTTCCCGGACGGGCGCGGTGGTGACGGACCGCTCCAACGGCTTCATGGACGATCTTCGCCGGCGGACGAAAAAGGATGTCGACGACTTGATTTCCCCCTACATTTCGACCGCCTGCGATGAAGAGGAACTTTCCGGGGAATACGGTGAGCTCCAGAACGGTCTGTATGCCTATTACCTGCTGGAGGCGCTGACGAATGCGGATGCCAATGCCGACGGATGGTTTGCCGGCGAAGAAGCTTTTGCCTATCTTGACCCCCTGGTCGTGGCCTATGACTCCAGCCAGCATCCGCAGGAATACGACGGTTGGAACGGATTGGCCAACATTGTCACTTGGGAACCCCTGGTGGACCAGCCGCCGCGCATCACGCTGGATCCGGCGGGCACCAACAAGACGGTGGTGTTTGACAATGCCCTGAGCTTCACGGTGACCGCAACGGATGCCGACGGCCTGGAAGTGGCGCTGTCCGCCGGCGGGATGCCGGAGGGGGCGGTGTTTGCCGGGGCGACCAACACGGGCACGGCTTCCGCCGCGTTCAACTGGACGCCCGGCGAGGCCCAGGTCGGCAGCTACACCGTGACCTTCTCGGCCACGGACGACGACGGCACGACCCAGACCGGCGTAAAAATCACCGTACGGGACGGGAGCCTGGCTGCGGACCTGTTCATTTCGGAGTACGTGGAAGGATCAAGCAACAACAAGTACATCGAAATTTTCAACGGCACGGGGGCGTCGGTGGATCTGACGGAGTACAGTCTGCGGCTGTATGCCAATGGTGCGACTTCGCCCAACAATGACGTCGCCCTGTCCGGGTCCCTGGCCGATGGCGCCGTGATCGTCTATCAGAATTCATCCGCCACAGCCTATGCCGGCACTGCCGTGGAGAGTGCGGCCTGCAATTTCAACGGCAACGACGCGGTGGCGCTGGCCAAAAACGGCGCCGATATCGACGTGGTCGGCACGATCGGCGACGAAACGGTATTTGCCGCGGAAGTCACCAAGGTCCGCAAGAACACGGTGGCGCAGGGCACAACCACGTATGATCCGCTGGAGTGGGATGATTACCCGCAGGACACGGTGGAGTACCTCGGCAGCCACGAGTTCGGCGCGGCCGGGCCGGAGGCGCCGTCGTTCGCGGCGATTCCCCCGCAATCGGCGAGCGTGGGCGTTCTCTTCTCGCTGGACGTCTCCGTCTACGACTCGGGAAATCCGGCGCCGGCGGTGACGCTGGAATCCAGCACGGCGGATGCCGGTGACTACTCCTTTGCGGGCGGCATGCTTTCGTTCACGCCGAGCACGGCGGGCGCCTTCGACTTCGTGTTCCTGGCCTCGAACGAACTGGGCACGGCGATGGCGACGGCGACCGTGACGGCGGTGGAAGGGCCGGTCGAACTGCTGGCGCCGGTCATCCAGGCCGCGAGCGGCGTTGATGCGACGCAATTCAACGCCAACTGGTCGGCGTCCGCCGGCGCCACGGGGTACATCCTGGACGTGGCGACGAACGAGACCTTCTCGGGCGGCGGCGAACCGCCTGTCGGCGGCAATCTGATGAGCAATGCCGGGTTTGAAACCGGCGACAGCACGGACTGGGACAAGTTCGAGACCGAGTATGCGGTGGTGAGCACCGACCCGCAGGAGGGCATCTATCACGTGACCTGCGCGGCCACTGGCACACGCGACCTGATGCAGGCCGTGGACATCACCGGCGATGGCGTCACGGAATACGAAATCAGCTATTACTACAAGGTGCAGGCCGGTGACGGCACGGATGTCCGCATCTGGTCGACCTGGGCGGCCGGCGGACAGGTATCCGGAGACACATTGACTTCGGCCACCTACAATGCCACGGCGGATGTCTGGACCAAGCAGACGTATTATGCGGTTCCCCAGAGCGGCGCGAACACGCTGAACTTCGAGGTGCGCGTGTACAACGGCGCGACGGTCGATCTGGACAACTTCTACGTCGGCACCTCCTCGCGGGGCGCCAAGGCCGCGCCGTACGTGCCGGGCTACGAAAGCCTCGACGTCGGCAACGTGACGACCCATGCGGTGACGGGCCTGACGGAAGGCGTGACGTACTACTACCGGGTCAAGGCCTACAATGCCTCGTCCAACAGCCCGTACTCGGCGGTGACCAGCGTGGTGACGCAGGCCTCCTCCGGCGACCAGCCGGACATCGACGCGTTCGAAGTCCCGGCCGGCGCCACGGCGTCCGCGACGTTGGCCACGACGACCGTGGGCAAGACCTACAAGTTGCAGTACACCACCGACCTCACAACGCAACCGGAGCCCATCTGGACGGATGCCGATACCGAACCCGGCACCGGCGGCGGGATCACCCTGGAAGACGGGGATCCGGCCGACGTCGCGCGGTACTACCGAGTGACCATGAATTAGCCGGTTTGTCCAAATACGCCGCCCCCCGCAAGGGGTGCGGCGTTTATAGTGCCCAAAATTCATGAGTGAAAGCATGATTTCCTGATGCGGCGCGGTCTTCAGCGGGAGCTTGTGGGTTGTTATGGATTGTGACCAAGAGGCCAGACACATTGTGCCTGGAGAGCGTCTGGTGGGCCCGATGATTGCCAACAGATCCGAGATGAGCGGAAGGCTACCTATTCAGGATTCAGTTCATTCGAAGCGATCCCGCCGGGAACAAGTGGTTTCAAGAGATGAAAAGGCTTCACTTGGAAGAGTCGGGCACCGGCTTTAAATTCAGCAAACGGCGAAGGGAGGGATAGGAAGAGGGGCGGTTTGGATTGCTGGGCAATGCTTGAATAATAGACGCCAGTGCCTTGCCGCCTTCTCCGGAATAAGTCGTGGTGAAATTCACGAACGCCTCCGATGCCTGCTCATCGGCATGATCACTGATGACCTTCCAGGAAAACAAGGGAACGTCATGATCTGAACAGACCAAAGCCAGCCCGTAGCTGTTCATGTCCACGGCCCGTGCTTGGCTCATGGCGTGCAATCGATTTCGCTCGCCGGCAGAGGCAATGAATAATTCGCCGGAAGCCACGCTAAGTGCGGACGTGGTTTGAAGGGGCGGCGGAGGCTCCGCAATGGGGAAGCGTGTCCAATCCGCTGTCCACACGGGCGCCTTTGACGGGAGCCCCGCAGCAGCCGCACCATGCTGCCATGCCACGGTGCGGGAAACACGGTGCCAAGAACCGATCGAAACAGATTCATCCAATGCGCCGGCAGGTCCCATGGAGAACGCCCAATCACAGCGGAAGCGGGTTAACAGGGCTTGCGCCGAAGCCGCCGTCTCGACGGCTCCAGATCCCATCTTGACCGCACAGATGGTATGGGATCCCAGCCGCAGTCGTTGAATTCTACGCGATCCGATCACGACGGACTGGCCGCATTCCTGAGCGATCGTTTTCAGCCCCTGCAAATCCGCATCTATGGCATAGAAGAAGGCAATGGTGTCGCCATGCGCAGAAAATAGGCATAAAAACCATAGCGAAAATATGCGGGAAAATAATCTCATAGGAAATACATATTTATATGATCACGTACTTATTATCACATACCGGAATCAGCAATGCAATCAAGCATTCTGCGCATATTCGGCAAATATTAATGATTAGCGATACTGTATAATATTATATCGAAACAGCCGGTTTTCCGTAACGATAAAATAACAATAAAAACCTTGCGATCTCAAAACCGAAAAGCGAGCATGACGACAGGATGAAAGAGATCACACGAAGGCAGTTCTTGCAGGTAGCCGGCACTTCCGTTGCCTTGGCGGCGGCGGCTCTGTCCTTTCCCGGAACCGGCCGCGGTGATGAAGGGGAAGGAGTGGTCCGCGTGGTGGATGGCCCCATCCCCCGCTCCTTTAAGGCCAGCAAGGCGGCGTTTTGCCAGGCCGCTTCCTTCCCCACGGCGCCCGATGCGTTTCGTGTTTTGGCATCGCGTGGAATCACGGTCGATATCTATATGGATCTTTGAATACTTTTTGCCGTTCGGATGACTCGAACAACAGTCAACGGAGGACGTGAGTTCTCCCACGCGACACGCGAGAGTCCCGACGGTGTTGGGGAGGCGTGCCGGTGCCCGCGCGACACCGTTACTGTCTCCCCGTTTTTTTGAAATACAAACGGGAATGGGTGAACAGCACTCTGGATGATTCCGGAAACCTGTATTCCCCGGACGGAGGTTGCGATGAGTGCAAGAACAGTCCAGCCGCGGGCGAGCGAAAGCCTGTTTTCACAGAAACTACGCTTGATCGGGGAGCTGATCGGACAGCGGAAATATGACGAGGCGCTGGCAATCATTGAAGACGCGATTCTGAACGATCCTCTGACCGACCTGGAAAAGTCGCGCCTGTCTGCCCTCGCCGGAGATTGCGACTTCCAGCAAGGGAATTATGAGGACGCGGATAGCTTCAGCTACGCGACAGCGGCCGGATTGGCCGCCACTCATCCCCGCCTCTGGCTGCGTCCGGTCATTGGTCGCGTCCGGGCGCTGCTGAAAGTGCCGGATGTGAATGCCGCGGTTGCCGTCGCCTCGAACGCCTGGTCGGCCGTGCAGTCCAAAATAACCATTTTTGACGAACAGGTGCGCCAGGCCAAGGAAAACCTGACTCTGTATGGGACCTTGTCGGTTCCGATGCTGCCGCAGCGTGCCAGTGTGGTGGCGACGCGATTGGGGTATTTGTTTTTCCAGGAGGGCGAGCCGGAAACCGCCAAGGCCTTTTTCGAAGCAGCCATCTCGGTCAATCGCCATGGCGCCTGCCGCGCCCGGCAGGGGATGGCTAAAGTGGCGCTGGCCCAGGGCAATCCCCGAGAGGCAGTGGCTTGGGCCACGGAGTCCATCCGCATGGGGAAATTCCAGGCCAAGACCCTCTCGGCCTGGCCCATTCTGGTTGCCGCTTGCCGAAAGCGGGGCGGCTGGCGAATCCGGCAGCGACTGATTGCCGGGCTGAGCGACGCCCCTCCCCGCGTTCGGGCTCGGGCCATCTTGTCCATTGTATCCGATTTGCGCAAAAACGACATGGATCAGTGGCAGGAAATCGCTGACGCTTGGATGACGGCCGAAGGGGAGAATTATCCCCGGGTGGCCAAGGAAATCCAGAAAATGCGGCTGTCCACCGCCAAAGCCAAGATCGCCAATACCGCTGAAATCCGGGCAATGGCGGAAACCCTTCTGGGCATGCGCGTCTTGGGGCCGCGGGAATGGCTGGCCGGCGCCAAGGAAGTCGTCCGCACCAGTTTGCTGGACAACCTGACCGTGGACTTCAGTCAACTGATTGGGACGGGAACCGCCAAATACGGGCCGGGGTTTGCTTTCACGGCGCGGCACAGCCTGGCCCTGGCTTGTATTCGGGCTCAGGATTATGTCCAGGCCCGCACCCTGCTGGAAGCGAATCTGCCGGCGAACGACCCGGATCATCTTCCGGGAAGCCCGATGTGGGCCAAATCCGTTTGGGCCCTGGCCCGTCTGGAGTCCAAGTTGGAAAACCACGCGGCCGCCGCTTCCCGCTACGCGGAATATTTCAGCTTTCTCCATGTGCCCAAGCGGTTCTGCCTGCAGGCCCGGCTGGAGTGGGTCAAGGAACTGATCGCCTCCGGTCAGACCGCAGACATTCTCAATGCCCAGGCCCAGATGACGGCGATCTTGAACGACGTCGGGGTTCCGGATATCCGGATGAATTTCGCCCGGCAGCTCCAGTTCGGCCCGCCGGAACTGAAAGCCTGGGGGCAATCCATTTTCAACCAGGCGGCGGCCGATGCGGTAACGGCCTTCCACGCGGCCAATCATCCCGCCGTGGCCTTGGACATTCTCTTCAAGCTGACTCGCCGCCAAGTACTGGATTTCGGCCGCAGCGCGGATGCTGTCGCCATGTGGGAAAGTTTCGATGCCGATACCCAGGACTGGCTCTGGTCCGGTTCGGCCACCTTCTGGGAATATCTCGGGCTGGTGTTCGAAGCCTATGCCCGTTCAGGCGATTTTGCCGGGGCAGAACAATTTGCCAATGGAATCCTGAACGACAGCGCCGCTCCGGCGGAAGGGTTGCCCTATGTGGGTGTCCCATTGGCACGACAATGGATGCGGCGTGGCCGGCAGACGGAGGGATTGGAGTTGTTCAACCGTCTGGCCAATGGGGCTCCTCGCCATCCCTTGTGCGCCTGGGCCTGGTACTGGCTGGCGCTGGAAGCCAAGAGACGGGGCGATGACGTCCGGGCACGCAAGTATGCCTGCTATATCCGCGAAGCGCAGAGACTCAAAGCCGGCTTGCGCGATGAATGGAAATTGGATGCCCGGGCCTTGATCCTGATGGCCGATGTGGCGCCCGGACATGGCGCCAGGTCACCGGATGTAATTGCCGTGCCTCCGCCTGATATAGATTTGCCGTCGGCACATTGCACGGCGGCTCAACTGATCGAAATTGCCCAGCATATGAACTCTGACCTGAATGTGGTCTTGCCATGAATAAGCATATATCTGTCCTGCTGTTTGTCTGCCTTGCGGCATGTGTACACTCGGGCATGGCCCAGGATGGGCACACCAATTGCTGCGGCATTACCATGGATTCCGCACCGGCGGATGAATCATATGAGTGCCTGGATAATGTTCCGGAGGCGTCTTCTGACGATGTTACGGCCACGGATGCATGTGGCAATGATTTGGGGGTCAGCCTGACGGAATCCACCGATGGAAGTGATTGTAATATGACGATCACGCGCACGTGGACGGCTACCGACGAGGAATGTGATGAAACGCAATCCGTGACCCAAACCATCACGGTGCAAGACACAACCCCCCCCGAAGTGCTCGCTCCGGCGAATGCCACGTACGAATGCCTCGACGACGTGCCGGAGGCCGACGATGAAGTCGACGCAACGGATAATTGTGACGGGAACATCACCGCGTATCTGTACCAAGACGCAGACGACGGCAACACATGTCCGAAGACCATCACCCGGATATGGAAGGCAACCGATTCCTGCGACAACGAGGGATCGGGGACCCAAACCATCACCGTGTTGGATGTTACCGAGCCATTGGTAGATGCTCCGGCGGACGCCACGTACGAATGCCTCGACGACGTGCCGGAGGCCGACGATGAAGTCGACGCAA
>CAZHSS010000029.1:2091-11950 GCA_964535205.1 uncultured Verrucomicrobiota bacterium | reverse complement strand
GGCGGGCGCGGCCGGATCCCAGCCGCCCCAGGACGCGTAGTAGGCGAAGTAGTAGCGCTTGAGGCAGCTCTGGAAAACCTGGTGTCGCGCGTGCGACCAGGAAAACTCGTTGGCCAAGGCGCTCATGGAGTCGCGGATTTTCCGAGGCGGCTTTCGATGTCGCGGCGCCAGAGCCGGGCCAGGCCGCCGGTGGCGGTTTCGCGGTAGGCGGCCTGGAGATCCCGCCCGGTGCGGTTCATTACTTCAATCACGTCGTCGAAG
The DNA here is from genome assembly GCA_964535205.1 of uncultured Verrucomicrobiota bacterium. Taxonomy (GTDB): domain Bacteria; phylum Verrucomicrobiota; class Kiritimatiellia; order CAIQIC01; family Lenti-01; genus JAAZFE01. The sequence continues at coordinate 11,689 of CAZHSS010000029.1, read as the reverse complement.
CTGACGAGATGGCGCCCGTCGGTCAGCAGGGTGAAGATGGCGCATTCCACGGCGCGCAGCGCGGCATTCATGTTGCGTTCGATGCAGGGGATCTGCACATAGCCTTCGATGGGGTCGCAGGTCAGGCCGAGATTGTGTTCCATGGCCATTTCGGCGGCGTACTCAATCTGGTTGAGGGTGCCGCCGTTGAGCTGGGCGACCGCGGCCGCCGCCATGGAGCACGCGGACCCGATTTCGGCCTGGCAGCCGGCCTCCGCGCCCGAGACGGTGGCGTTGGCGCGGATGGAGGCGCCGAACAATCCGGCGGTGGCCAGTGCCTGAAGGATGTCCGGCAGGGGGCGCCGCCGCACGGTCTTGAAGAAGTAGAGGACCGCGGGCAGGACGCCGGCCGCCCCGCAGGAGGGAGCGGTGACCACCTGCATGCCGGCGGCGTTTTCCTCCGCCACGGCCAGGGCGAAAGCCGCGATCAGGCCCATGTCGTGCGGCGTGCCTTTGAGATCCCTGGCGCGCCGCCAGGTGGTGCCGGCGCGCCGCGCCAGTTCGAGCCGTCCGGGCAGGATGATCTGCTTGCTGTGCAGGCCGCGCCGGATGGTGTCGTGCATGGCGCTCCAGATCCGGCCCAGGCGCGGCCACAGGTCGGTTTCGGTCTGTTCCGCCAGTTGCCAGAAGGTCAGGTCGTTGGCCCGGCAGTAGTCCAGGGCGTCATCCATGTTGGCGACCGGATAGTTCACGGGGTGCTCCGTCGCCGGGAGGGGGCGCCCGTCGGCTTCGGCCAGATGACCGCCACCGATGCTGCAGACGGTCCATTCCTTCACGGTCTGTCCGGCGGCATCCAGAGCTTCGAACTTCATGGTGTTGGGATGGGGCAGGGCGGTCGCCTGGGAATCGAAGACGATTTCGGCCCGCACCGGGTCCAGCGTGCGGATCAGCGTGCGGTCGGTCCAATGTCCCCGTCCGGTTGCGGCCAGGCTGCCGTACAGCGTGACGCGCACGCGCGCCGGCGGGACGGTCAGCGACTCGATGAACCGGCGCGCGGCGCGCTGCGGCCCGATGCTGTGGGTGCTGGAAGGCCCCGCCCCGACGGCGAAGACTTCGAAGATGGATTGGAGGGAAGGGTTCATGGAATCTCCGGGCGCGCCGGTTCGCGAAAGGCGTCGAGGAAGACCGCCGCCGACAGCCAGATCAGCGCGCCGTTGCGCAGGAGATTCCAGCCGTCGGAGACCGCGGCGTCGGCGCGGGTGGTGAAGCAGCCGCAGGAGGCTTCGATGCCGCGGACCAGGTTCAGGGTAATGGCGCCGGTGAAGACCAGCAGCATGGCGGTCAGCAGGAAGGCGGCGGCGGCGCGGGCCCGGCGCGGACCGGCCAACAGGGCGGCGCCGCAGGTCAGTTCCAGCCAGGGAAGCAGGAGGGCCACCGCGTTGACCAGCCCGCCGGGCAGCAGCCGGTAGCGGTGGGTCGCCAGCGCGAAGGCCTCGGGGTCGCGGATCTTCGCGATGCAGGCGCCGAGGAATACGGCGGCCACCGCGATGCGGGCCAGCCAGATGAAGAGGGGCCGCGCGCGCCTCATGGGGCATCTCCCGCGAGAATGTCTCCGCCGTATTCTCTCCACTCCGCCAGGCCGCCGGGGTAGAGCGTCAGATCCCGGAATCCGAATTCGCGCAGCCGCTTGGCCAGTTCCAGGGCATCGTCGCAGTCGGCCCCGCCGCAATAGACCAGGATCGGCGTGTCGGGCGTCAGGCGGTGCGCATAATCGAGAATCCGCCGGTCGGCGTCGGCCACCGGCAGGGACAGGGCGCGGGGCAGGTGACCGGCGGCATATTCGTCGGAACTCCGCGCATCCAGGATGGCCGTGGAGGCGTCGCCCGCGCGCTGGCGCGCGCCCTGCAGAAAGGTAACGGGGATGCCGGCGCGGAAGGCCAGGGTTTCAATGTGCCGGTCCCAGTCGCTGACCCATGGCAGGCGGGTGGACTCGGGGCGGATGGTATTGACGAGGCTGCCCAGCAGACCGGCGATGGCCAGCAGCATCGCGCTGTCCAGGGCCAGTTGCGCGGCTTGGCGCAGCGGCAGGCGGCTGCCTGCGAGGTTCATGGCTGGGCGGGCGGAGCGACGAGATAGGCGGCGACGGGGATGGCGACCTCGCGGCCGTCGTCCACGTCCGTTTTCACGATGACCTGGCCGTTGACGGTTCCCGGGGGAAGGGAGTCGCCCAGGGTCAGTTCAAACCGGTGCCGGGTGCCATCCGCGCCGGGCTCGGGCTCCAGCGGCGACACCACCAGCCCCGGATCGGTCGTTCGGACTTCCTGGATTTGGATGGGGCCCTGGCCGGACTGGATTTCGAAAGCGCGCGTGCGCTCCGCCCCCGGTTCCAGGCGGCCGAAAAACAGCGTGGACGGCTGGGCGCGAAGTCCCTGAACCGCCGTGCCCCGGATTTGCAGGTGCAGGACGGGCTTTTCAGGATCGTTGCTTTCCACGGTGATGGTTTTGACCTGCATGCCGCTTCGGCCGCGCAGATCGAAGCGGGCCTGGATGGTGGTCTCGCCGCCCGGGGGCACCACGCTGTCCGTCGGCTTAACGGCTGTGCAACCGCAGGAGGCCCGCACGCCGCGAATTTCCAGCGAAAGGGTGCCTTCGTTGCGAACGACGTAATGATGCTCGACCACCTGGCTGTTTTCCTTTTCGCCGAAATCATAGACGGTTTCAGGACAGACGATTTTGGGCGCCAGGGCGGGGGGGGATTCCGCGGCGGGAGCGGATTCGGGGACCGGCGGCGGCATTTGAGCCGGCGCGGTCAGGGGCAGAAGAACAGGCAGCAACGCAGACAGCAGTCGGGTTTTCATGGAGGTCATCCTATCGCAGAGCCGGGCCGCGATCAAGGGCCGCTGCGGCGCGTCAACGGTTCGGCGCCTCGTCCCGTCCGGTCGAAGCGCTGTCGGACAAGCTGCCCAGGTGGAGGTGGTAGAGGGGCCAGGCGGCGAGCAGGGTCGCGGCGTAGGCCGCCGCAAAAGCGGGCAGGATGTCGAGATGCCGCAGGGCCAGGCGGAAGAGCAGGGCGAACGCCGTGCAGTTGATCACGGCACTGAAGACCAGCGAACCGGCCAGTGCCCGCGCGAATGGCAGGCCCAGGCGGCGGTAGGCAATGAACAGCGAACAGATGAACACCACGGGCAGGGAGGCCAGGACGCCCCCGGCGACCGCCCCCCACCACAGCGAGGCCGCGGCGGCAGCCGCCACGAGAGCGCCGCTGACGGTCGCCCGCAGCAGCAGGATCCCCGCACCGGTGGAAAGCCCCGTTGACGGTTGAGGCGCCACCCGGAACCAGCGGGTGAACCCCAGCCAGCACAGGCCGAAGCAGATTCCCCAGGCGGCCAGGGAAAACATCAGCGGGGGCGCCCCGTGAACGATAATGGCCGACTGGGCCGCCGCCCAGGCCGCCAGCGCCAGTCCCATGCTCCAGTAGAAACCCAGTGGCGTCAGCGCCACGAACAGCAGGACGTACAGGCCGTTGATTCCGAACGAGAGCGGAGCGATCCCGGAGGCCCGGATGGCGGCGTCGCTCCCGCCGGTCAGCGCCACGAACAGCAGCGCGACGGCCAGGGTGGAGGGCAGCCCGCCGATGTAGCCGCCCAGGCGGCTGCCATGCCGTTCGGCCAGCAGGGTGGTGGCCGCCACGGCCAGGCCGCCCGCCGCGAATCCAAGCAGCAGCCGGATTCCGTCATTCATCCCGGGCCTCCAGATTGGCCTGGACGAAGACGGGAGCCAGGAGCGCGGTGGGGCCGGTCCATTCGCCGCGCCGGATCCGGGCGCGGGCCTCGGTTGGTGACCAGTTGGAGGGATCCGTCATGGCGCCTACCACTCGATGCGCAGGCCGTCATGGGCCGGGACGATGCCGTCGGGCAGCCGCTGTTCGGCCTGGGCGTGGGAGACTTCGTGGCACAGATGAATCACCAGCGAGCGTTTGGCGCCGATGGCCTTCAGCGCGGCGGCGGATTCGTCCAGATTCATGTGGGTGGGATGCGGGCGGATGCGCAGCGCGTCCAGCACCGCCAGATCCACGCCCCGGCACAGGGCCAGCGTCTCCGGAGGAATCGTTTTGCAGTCGGGGATCGCCGCGAACGAGCGGTCGTCGCATTCGAACTTCCAGCCAATCATGTCGGCGCGCCCGTGCTCCGCGGGCAGGGGCGTCAGGCGGAAGCCCATGAAATCGAACGGACCCTCCGCCACGTGAAGGGCGATGCGCGCCAGCGAGGTGCCGGGCAGGGGGGGCTGGTCGAGATAGGCGAAGATGCGCCGCAGGGTTTGCGCCGTACCCGCCGACGCCCAGACCGGCATGGGTTCTTGCATCCGGTTGGTATAGGCGCGCAGGTCGTCGAACCCGAACAGATGGTCGGCATGGTCATGGGTCATCAGCACACCGTCAATGCGGCGGATGTCATGCGCCAGGCACTGGGTCCGCAGATCCGGCGGGGTATCCAGCAGCAGCGCGGCATCCGGGCTTTCGACCAGGATGGCTGTGCGGTGGCGCCGGTCGCGCGGGTCGGCGGAGCGGCAGACCGGGCAGTCGCATCCCGGCATGGGGATGCCGTAGGAGGTGCCGGTGCCTAGAAACGTGACGCGCATAACCGGCACTGTAAGCCTTTTTTGCGGCATGGAAACACTTTTTCCATGGCGTGGAAAATGCGGGGCGCATCTGCGATTCGGTACAGGTTCAGTGCAGGTTCCTCCGGCGGCCAAAAAAAATCACGTGGCCGCCTGGTAGGGACGGCGCGCCGCGCCGTCCGGGCTATTAGCGGGGATGCGGACGCCGCCGGCGCGGCGTCCCTACCCAAACGCAACCCAGGCCATGCACCTGATCGCAGATGCGCCCGAAAATGCGGATGGGCAGTGCCCAGGTGTGCGGCCCGATTCTCATTGTTTACAAACAATGAGAATCATGGCGAAGGCGGTGTTGAACGCAGGCGGAACGCGGAGGGGTCAGGACGGGGGAGGGGTGTCGCCGGAGGCGAATTCAGGATAGAGGCGCTGGAGGCAGTCGGGGCACAGGCCGTGGGAGAATTCCGTATCCGTGTGTTTGAGGACGTAGTTCTCGAGCTGGTCCCAATAGCCGTCGTCGTCGCGGATTTTTCGGCAGGCCGCGCAGATGGGGAGCAGGCCGCGCAGGGCGCGGACCTTGTCGAGGGCTTCCTGGAGGCGCTTGGTTTCTTTCTCCAGCTCGGCGGTGCGCTGCTGAACCAGTTCTTCCAGGTGATCCTGCTGCCGCTGCAGTTCGGCGTTCAGGCGGCGCAGGGTCCGGGTGTGCGCCTGGAACAGATGAATGACCAGCAGGATGAGCGGAAGGCTGGCGGCCAGGAAAAACAGGGCCACGAGAATGGACTGCAGGAGATTTTGGCGAATCATGGCGCGGATGTCGCTGATTTCCAGGTCGGCGCTGGCGAGGTAGGCGCGGCCGCCGGGGGATTGCTGGGGCAGGGCGACGGAACGGAAGGTGCCCCACTGGTCGGTGTAGTTGACGTACACGGTTTTCCGGTCGCGCCAGGCGCGGATGAATGCCTCGGGGATGTCCTCGTACGGATGGAAGTACCACTTCTCCTGCTCTTGGGCTTCCTCTTCTGAAACGGACGGGGCGGAGAAATAGAAACGCCCATCGGCTTCGGCAATGGTGTGCACCCAGGCGAATCCGGATTCGACGCCAAAGGCCGTGACGAGTTTGCGGTTGCGGAGTTCCTCCTCCCGGGAGATGGAATCCGGACCCAGGGCCCGGTCGTGAAAATCCTCCGCCAGCAGATATTTCAGGCTGCGTGCGGCCTGCAGCAGGCGGGAATCAATCTGCTCCATCAGCGCCGCCTTGTGTTCCCGGTAGGACCAGACGGTATAGGCCGCCACGGCGCCGGCATACAGCAGCACGCACAGCACGGTCACCAGCACATCACGGCAACTGCGGGAAGTGGGGTGTGTCATGTGGAAAGCCTTGTCTTAAACCTGAGCATTTTTTGTGATCCGGTTAAATCCTAGCGAATTAACCAAAACATAACAATATCGGAATGTTGGCTGGCATTCATTTGATTGAAGCCGAAGGGGATGGGGCGGGTCAGAAGGCGCCCGGCCCGGGGTTACAGCAGGCCATGGGCCCGAAGCCGTGGGCATGGAAGTACCGAGGGTGGGGAGAGGAGGAGCCGTCAGATGGCCAGGAGGTAGCGTCGGCGGATTTCGCGCAGGTGGTCGGGGTAGAGGCCAAGGTATTCCCAGAGGCGCCAGAGATCGGGATAGGTCATCCAGGTGAAGGTCACGTCGGAGTCCTTGACGTGGTCGTAGAATGCCGCGAGTTCCTCCCGGTGCCGGCGGTATTCGGGGAAGTCGGCCCAGTTTTCGGGTTCCCAGAAGAGATAAAGCAGGACGATCCGCTTGCCCTGGAACTCGGGCTGGTTGCGCAGGCCGAGGTAGTGGCGCACGAGTTGGGCGGCATCCAGATGCTGCGGCGGGCCCTCTTTCAGCGTCTCCATCCACGTGGCCCAGCAGTCTTCCATCCGGGGCAGGTTTTCGCGCGTGTAGCTGGCGGCGAACCTGGGCGGCTTGGGGGAAAGGAATTCGAGGAACTTGGATTCGACGCCGACGACGATGCCGGGACCGGCGACCAGCAGGTCAAGGTTGGGGGGGATGCCGCCGAGCCCGGTGGGGCATTGCTTCTCGAATTGGAGAAACTCATACCCCGGGGTTCCCATCAGGCACAGCGGTTGCGGATTTTTCCGCCAGGAGCCGAAGGTGTTGGCGGCGAGGGCCGACGAGGAATGCGCGGCGAGGAATTTTCCCTCGAGTTCGTTCCCGCTGCCCTGGGCGAAATCGGCCCGGATGTCGTCCATCCGGACGCCCGGCACCAGGTTCAGCTCGGCGCTGGCGGCATAGCCGCGGTCGTCGAGCTTAATTAGGGAAATGTCGTTGTAGCGCCGCCGGATCGCCTGCCGGGCGCGCTCGGCCGTGGATGTGGCCATGGGGGCGGCTCTTGGCATGAGCGGCACGTCGAGGAACAGATCCTCGTTGACCGACAGGAAGTTGAAGGTGTAGTCCGGCCAGGTCATGGTTGAAAAGTAGGCGGCGATGTCGGCGGGATCCTGGACGTCGATTCGCAGGAACGGGCCTTTGCCGCCGGTCTTTTCGAGATACAGCCAGCCGTTGTTTTGTTTGAGCAGCACGCCCATGTGGTCGGAAACGGCCAGATGGTAGTTGGTGCTGGCCCGATGGAGCATGACGAGGGAGAGGCGGCGCGGAAAGCGGATGCCGCAGCGATGCCAATGTCGTTGGAGGGCTTCCTGCGTTTCGGCCGCAATGGTGTTCGATGACGTGCCCAGGGGAAGGGGCTGGTACTGGTAGAGGGAAGACAGGATCGCCTTGTGTTTCCCGGTGAAAACCAGATGGAATTGATTCTCCATGAAGGCGCCGTACCAGGCGTGATAGGCAGTGGCATAGACGTCGTTGAGCGAGGCGACGGGGATCAGCCAGTGATTGAAGTTGGTGGTGACCTGGACGGCGAGAAAGGGACCGTTGCGCGAATGCAAATCCACGTTCACGTCCATTTCCGGCCCGGCCAGAAGCAGGGCGGTGTCGAAGCAATTGAGTTCGAAGGGGTGATCAAGAAAGGAAAGCCGGTTGGTGCCGAGGGCGGCGACGAAGTCGCCGATGGAAGCGAACTCGCGGAAGCCGTCCGTGGCGGGCGGAAAGGCGGAGGTGTCGAGGGCGAGGGGGTTGCGATAGTAGTGGGTGATGGCCTGGCGGAGCGCGGCGAAATGGTTCGTGTCGCAGCCGGCCCGGGCGAAGACGCTCAGGGTGTCCTCGCGGGCGGCCTCGGTATCGAGGAAGGAGACGCGGACGGGGGCGGCGAAAACACAATGGGCCCACGCGAGGACGAAAGCCGCCGCCCACAGGCGGAACCGGGTAGGGGTCAGTTCCTTCTCGATGCCTGGGGGAACGTACGAGGATTTCATGCGGGGAAGCCTGCGGTGATCATTATGCAGATGCAACATAAAACAGTCATTCTGCATAAGCAGGAAGGGGTGGTGGGAATTCCGCTTCGAGTGTGCGCGAGTGTGCGCGCAGTTGGGAGTTGTTGATGTCCAAAGCGTTTGCTACGATTCGACCAGGATGAAAATGGATCGCTTGAGGTTGTCGGTTGTCGATCTTCGTGCCAAGACCTCCGACAAGGAGTACTGGCGGCGAAGAACGCCCGCAGAACGACTCCAAGCGGTGCAACTGGACCGGCAGGTGGCCTATGGCCGAGCAAACACTACCCGAAGACTTCAAAGAATTCTTGAAGTTGCTGAACGAGGCTGAGGTCCGGTACCTGCTGGTAGGGGGGTACGCGGTCGGCTTTCACGGCTATCCCCGTGCCACGGCCGACATGGACATCTGGGTGGCCGTCTCTGCCGACAACGCGGCCAGGTTGGTGGAGGTTTTCCACCGCTTTGGAATGACGGATCCGAATGTGACGGCCGACCTGTTTCAGCAACGCGGCAAAATCATCCGCATGGGCGTGCCCCCGATGCGGATCGAGGTGCTGACGGAAATCGACGGCGTTGATTTCAGCGAGTGCTTCGAGGCCCGGGTCACGGCGAAAATCGACGGCCAGCCGGTTTGGCTGATTTCCCGCGAGTATTTGCGGCGAAACAAGCGTGCCGCCGGTCGGCACAAAGATTTGGACGACCTGGAGAATCTGCCCGACGAAGGTTCGTCGGATTGACGTTACAATAGGGCCCGCATCGGCTCGAAGCCTCGGGCATGGATGTCGAGAAGGCCGCGGGGCTGGCTTTCGGCGAACCAGAGCGGCGCGTAGGCTTTTTCGAGTTCGTCCAGCAGGGGGCGCGTGCGCCGGGCCGGGGCCCCGGACGCCAGCAGCGCGCTGAATTGCAGGAACCGGCAGGCCAGCGCCAGCTGGGCGTGGTCGGTCTCGTCCACCCATTCGGTGGGGGTCAACTTCGAAAACTCGTCCGCCCAGGCCGGGGCTTGTTTCGCCAGTTCGACCGCTGGGGCGGTGTCGTCGAGACCGGGTATGTTTTTCAGCGGGGGAAACGGCCAGGCGGCCAGGGCGTCTGGAACCGATCCCGCCAGGGAAAACAGCTGCGCGGGACGCGAGTCCGGCGCGTCAAACAAGACCGCCGAAAAGGTCCGGTCGAATTCCGCCCCGGAGTCGTTTTGCGGATTCCAGGCGAGATGGGCGCCGAGGGAGAGGCCATGAAGTCCGCCGGGAGGCATGTTGAAATGGCCGAAGTCGCCCCAGTCGGTATTGAGGAGTCCGCGCGCGCCGAGTTGTTCACCCGTGCGGGCGTAGGCGGCGAGGACGGTGCGGGCTTCTTCAACGGCGTTGAAGAGGCGCCCGAATCCCCGCACCGACGGACACACCACGGTCGGCAGGCCGTGTGAAATGAATTCGCCGCATTTCTCGAAGCGGTTGGAAGGAAAATACGCCCAGTCGAGGATTTCGCATCCGTCGGGTAGACGGGAAATGGCCTCGGGATGCTTCAGCAGCATGTCGCCCCACAGCATCAGCGATTTGCCGTGCAGGGAGGCTTCCCGGTGGAGAAAGCGGAGATGGTCGGTGTATTGGCGGGCCAGG
>CAZHSS010000029.1:0-2081 GCA_964535205.1 uncultured Verrucomicrobiota bacterium | reverse complement strand
TAATCCAGCAATTCCACGTCCACCCCTTCAAAGCGGAATGTGAGCCGCCAGTTCGCTTGCACCGTCAAGGACAGGAAGCCGGCGCGGTCGCCCGCCAGGCCGTGCAGGCGCCAGGATGGGCGGGCCAGGTCGGCCGGGGATGCGTCCGGCGTGCGCCGTCCGAGGTCATAGGTCTCGTCGCCGCACAGGTTGAACCGGTGCGAAGAAAAACACGGCAGAAACTCGTCCAGGATGCGGCGGATCAGATCCTGGGCGTCGGGGTCGCGGGTGTGCAGGGTGCATCCCCGGAGGCGCTGGAGCCAGGTGGCGGACTCCCACGAGGCGGCGGGAAACTCGACTTCGGCCAGCTCGCGGTATCGGGGCAGCGACAGAATCCGGCCCATGTGGCCGAAGCAAGTGAAGGAGGGAACGAGTTCAATGAAGTGGTCCCGGCAGAAGGTGTCCAGGGTTTTCAGATCGTCGGCGTCGAAGGCATCGTCTTCGCCGGAAATGGCCGGGTCGAAACGGAACCGGAAGGGGTGCTCGAAGTAGAGCTGAAGGTGATTGATTTTGAGCGAGGCCAGAAGGCGGATGCGGCGTTTGAGCATGTCCAGGCGCGGAATGCGGCCGCGGCTGATATCCAGATAATATCCCCGCAGAGGGAAGGCGGGCGCATCGGCAATCTCGAGGCAGGGCAGGGTGTCGCCGGCTTGCTGCCGGATCTGACGCAGGGTTTGCAAGGCGTAGAAAAATCCAGCCGCGTCCGGGGCGGACAGGATCAGGCCCGCGGGTGTGATCTGCAGGCGGTAGGATTCCGGCGTCCCCGGGGCCTCGGTCAGGCGGATAAAAGGTTGCGGCTGATGGCAGGCCACGTGATGAAGCCCGGGAAAGAGTTCATGCAATACATGGCGAACCCGGGGGTCCACATTCAGCGGAATCCTGGCGGTCGGGGGCGTTGGTACCTGGCAGGCACCCGGCTGAACCGCAGCTTGATTAGGGGCGGGAAGCAGATGGATCATGGGAAAGAGGGATGAGAGTTAACTGATATTAATGATATATACACATCTGTTAATTGTTAAACGATAATTATTACCTTATAATTATAAATGAGATAAGTAATATATTCATCCACATAGTTAATTAAGTGTGTGGAAACAATGGCGTTCAACTGGTTGGCTGTCCAATCGGGGCACGGTGAAGGAAGAAACAGGCGAGAGGGTGGGCGTGGATGCGGATTCCGGGCCTGGGGCGGAAATGGGCCAGGGAGGCACCGGGAACATTCATGCGTCTGGTGAGGCGTCCGGAGGCGGAGGGGCCACCTCGCGGCTGGCCCGGGCCAGGAGCCCCTTGATGAAGGCCAGTTCAAAGGGCTTGGTGAGGAAGGCGGTGATTTCACCGCCCCGGGCCTTGGCGGCGAGTTCCTCGGAGGGTTCGCCGGTGATCAGGATCAGAGGGCGGCCCCGGGTATGGGTCTTGAGCTGGTCGACCCATTCGTCCAGGTCGGGGCTGTCCGGCAGATAGATGTCGGCAATGATGATTTCGATGGAGGGGTCCTCCATCCACTTCAGGCCTTCTGCGCAGGTGGCGGCCTTTAACGCCTGATGCCCGAGGCGGGTCACGAGGGTGGCCAGATAGTCGCAAACCGCGGAGTCGTCGTCGATGATCAGAATACAGGCCATGTCATGTCTCCGATGGCGGGAAATCCCGGCCATCCAGTTAAATCGTAAGCCGGGATTCCCGGACTGTCAACGGGAGCGGCTCAGGCGCCGGACGCTTTCATCTCGTTCCACTCGTCATCGGCATCATCGCCTTTGACGACCACGATCTTTTCGCCGCGGGTGAGAAGCCATCGCAGGGCGGCGAAGGCGAGCCCGGGGATGACCAGGCCGACCATCATCAGATGCAGGAAGCTGAAATGGAAAGTCATGCCGGTTTGATAGCGGTAGAGGTTCCAGAAGATCAGCAGGCACGAGATCCAGACGGTCAGGAAGTTGGGCAGTCCGTCGCCGGAGTGCATCCAGTGCAGGCCGGGGGTGCGCAGTTTGGTGATCGGATAGAAGATATTGGAGCCCATGTGGCCGAGCTGGTCTTCGACGACGTGC
>CAZHSS010000028.1:11756-12219 GCA_964535205.1 uncultured Verrucomicrobiota bacterium | reverse complement strand
CCAATATCCAATGATCAAGTTGGGACAGATCGGGAGACGTTTTTAGACAGGATTTCCAGGATTTTCAGGATGGACAGGATGGAACAGCCGCCAGGTCGGCGCCCTGGCCTACAACCGATCCATCCGAACCCTCCGGGGGGGCTGTAGGCCGGGGCGGTAACCCGGCGGGGTTTGGATTTCAATATCCAATATTCAACAAGGAATATTCAATGTTCAAGGCCGGACAGAACAGCCGGACAGCCGGGGGATAAACCGCGGATCCCGACCTCTTAGAGAGTCGGGACGGATCAACACAGATGGGCGGGATTTGCTGTAGGCCGGGGTGGCGACCTAGCGGGTTTGGGATGGCCTGATTTACCCACGGGGCCCGCTTTCGCCAAGGCTGCAGCAGGCAAGCAAGCCCGCGGGGGGCTCCGACGCTCTGGCGCGCGGGTTGTGCGCCAGCATGGAGACCAGGTCGTAG
>CAZHSS010000028.1:0-11746 GCA_964535205.1 uncultured Verrucomicrobiota bacterium | reverse complement strand
CATGGAGGCCGGCGGGGTTATCTCCTGGCCGCGAAACTATGCCGACAAGCGACATCCAGGCCGAGACATGTACCTGGGGACGGAACAACGGCCGGTGACCCCGGACCCGTCCGTGGATTTGTTTTCTTCCTGGATCCGCCATAAAGGGAGCATCCGGGGGGCATGGCCGACGGTAGGGGAGTCTGGGTTATGCGGTAGGTGATGGGGGAGTATCCAAGGCGCCTCCCCTGCAAGCCCAGGATAGTGGGAATCATGGGCTTGACAGGACGCTATAAATGCTATAGCGTATCATTCAGTTGTTTGGAGAACTGCTGAATGGAAAATCGAGAAATACCTGGAATACTGAAGCAACTCAGGAGCCAGTTGGGTCTGAGTCAGGAAGAACTGGCGGCGAAATTGGGCGTGGCGTTTTCGACGCTGAACCGCTGGGAAAATGGGAAAAGCGCGCCGAGGGGCCAGGCGAAGGACTCCATCGCGGCGCTGATGGAAGAGGTGCAGGGGGCGGATGCGGAACAGCCCAGCGCAGGATCGCGCCGCCGCCGGGCCGGGCGCGAGGATTTTCTCAGCACCAAATCCATGGAACAGATGCTGTGGACGGCGGCTTGCTCGATCCGGGGCGAGAAGGATGCGCCGAAGTTCAAGGACTACATTCTGCCGCTGGTGTTCATCAAGCGGCTGTCCGACGTGTTCGACGACGAAGTGGAGCGGCTGGCGGAAACCTACGGCGACCGCGAGACGGCCCTGTCGATCATCGAGACGGATCCTGCGCTGGTGCGGTTTTATATTCCGCCGGAAGCGCGCTGGGGGGTGGTGAGCGGTCGCGAGCCGTTTGAATGGCCCGAGGGGCAAAAACCCAAAACGGTGGGGGAGCGCCTGACGGGCACCATGCGGGCCATCGTGAAGGCCAACGCCGGCGATGCCCGTAAGGACTTGAGCGGGGTGATCGATGTCGTGGACTTCAACGAGACGCGCAACGGCGAGCGGGAAATCAGCGATGCCGCGTTGGCGGGGGTGATCGAGGCGCTTTCGGATGCCCGCTACCGCCTGGGGCTGCGCGACGTGGAGCCGGACTTCCTGGGGCGCTGCTATGAGTATCTGCTGCGCAAGTTCGCGGAAGGCCAGGGCCAGAGCGCCGGTGAATTCTTCACTCCCACCGAAGTCGGTTGGGCCATGGCCCATATGGTCCGCCCGTCCCAGGGCGAGACGGTGTACGACTACGCCTGCGGGTCGGCGGGGCTCCTGATCAAATGCGAGCTGGCCCTGATGGAGCGGGAGCTGAAGGTGAGCCGCCCACTCAAACTCTACGGGCAGGAACTGACGGGCTCCAGCTACGCCATCGCGCGGATGAATATGGTGATCCACGACATGGAAGGCGAGATTGTGCGCGGCAATTCCATGACGAACCCGAAGTTTCGGGCCGCCGGTGGCCGGTTGCGGACGTTCGACATCGTCGTGGCGAACCCCATGTGGAATCAACCATTTGATGCCTCGGTCTATGAAAACGATGATTTCGGGCGGTTCGACGAGCGCGGGGGCGTGACGTCCGGCAAGGCCGACTGGGCCTGGCTCCAGCATACCGCCGCCTCGCTGGGGCCCAACGGCCGGGCGGCCGTGGTGCTGGATACCGGGGCGGTCACGCGCGGCAGCGGCAGCCGCAACGAGGACAAGGAAAAGGCGATTCGGAAGTGGTTTGTGGACCATGATCTGATCGAAGGCGTCGTGCTGCTGCCCGAGAACCTGTTCTACAACACGACCGCCGCCGGCATCATCGTACTGCTGAACCGCAACAAGATGCCCGCGCGCAAGAACCGGATCGTGCTGGTCAACGCCAGCCAGGAGTTCCAGAAGGGGCGGCCCAAGAACTACATCCCGGAGGACAGCATCCGCAAGATCGCCCAGGCGTTCTTGAAGGGGCAGGACGTCGAGCGGTTCGTGCGCGTGATCGATCGCGAGGAAGCCGAACGAAACGACTACAACCTGTCGCCCTCCCGCTACGTGGACGTCAGCGTGCAGGAAGAATACCGTCCTATTCCCGAAATTCTGGAAGAACTCTGGGGCCGGGACGGGCTGGAAGCCCAGGCCAAGAAACACGACGCCGAACTTAAAGGCGTGTTCAGGCAAATGGGGTTCTGGTCGTGAAGGGCTTGGATTTCACAGTTGACGCTTTCTCCCGGGGTGGTATGGTTAAGTCAGGTCATCACCATGATGGTCCCCGGACCTGGATCCGGGGCCGCATGGCCCCCCGCGGATCAAAGCCCGCGGGTTTCTTTTTCGGGGGATGGAAAGCCGCCCGGGCGGCATGGGGAATTGCCCCCCGTTGGATCAGCCGCAAGGCCTCCGCCGGGGTTATTGTTGATTCGGGGGAAAGGCGACCCTGTCCCGCCGCCGGAATTTGCCATACGCCGTCTGGCAAATGTCAGACGGCGACGATTCGCAAACCCAGCGGCAAACACGTGCATTGCCCGAAAGAATGGACTCCGGCTCCCACCTCGGAGAAAATGGGGGGGGCATGAAGGCAAGGCGCAAGCAAAGCATAACCCGCAGGGAGAACCATCCTGAGACAGGCCGACAAGCGTTGGCGGAATTAGCTTCTTTGCGCAAGGAGACTTGCTCCCCATCGGATCATGCAGGTGTCTATGTGGGGTTGGAGCATATTGATTCGGGGTACTTTTCGTTGAAACGCCATGGGGCACCGCAGGATGTGCGCAGCGCGAAATCCAGATTCCATGCCGGCGATGTCCTGTACGGCAAGCTGCGCCCGTATTTGGATAAGGCCCTTGTTGCCGATTGCGAGGGGATTTGCTCTACGGATATTCTGGTAATGGAGCCACGCGGAGTGCCCGCATGGTTCCTTTGTGGGCTTTTGCATACGGACCGATTTATCGAGCACGCCAAGCAAACCACGCATGGTGTAAACCACCCCCGAACAAGCTGGGTAGGCGTGAATGTCTTTGAGAATGTTAGGTTTTCACGGGCCGAGCAGGAGAAAATCGCGACGGTGCTGCTGAAAATCCAGCGGGCCATTGAAACGCAGGACCGGATGATCCAGGCGCTTCGCGATCTCAAGAAATCCACCCTGCAACACGTCTTCACCCGCGGCCTAAGGGGGGAGAAGACCAAGATGACCGACATCGGGGAGGTTCCGGAAAGCTGGGAGGTGGTGCCACTGAGTGCCATTGCCGCTATCGAACGTGGAAAATTCTCACATCGTCCGAGAAATGATCCGGCGTTTTACGGGGGGGATATTCCATTTGTCCAGACCAGGGATGTGACCAGATCAAACGGAAGAATTCGCGAATACTCCCAGACGCTCAATAATCGCGGGCTCTCTGTGAGCAAAATGTTTAGCGCCGGCACCATTCTCATCACAATTGCCGCGAATATCGGGGATACAGGCATATTGGAATTTGACAGTGCGTTTCCAGATAGCATCGTGGGGATCACGCCGAATTCAAGAGTGCTAAGCCAATACCTTGAATTCTTTCTGCGCACTCAGCAGCAACGCATGCATCTGTTGGCTCCAAAGGGAACACAGATGAATATCAATATTGCGTTTTTAAAGCCGTGGCCCATCAGTCTTCCCTCTATCGAAGAACAGAGAGAAATTGCACAGATTCTTGGCGGATTGAACGAGAAGCAGGACGCCTGCGAAGTCAAGAAAACTGCTCTCCAATCCCTGTTCAAGACGGCGTTGAACAAGCTGATGAGCGGGGAGATTCGGGTCGGAGATATGAAGATTACAACGGCGGAGGTGGAGAGGTGAATTTGCAGGAAGCGATGGAGGCATTGAAACCGTTTGCGCCCATGGTGCCGCGGGTGGCGTTGGAATGGATTGAAACCCACTGGGACGAGGCGGGTCCGTTGCTGCTGGCGGAGCTGGATGCCCAACTGGCGGCGCCGACGGCCGTGGAGACAGATGCGCGTTTTCTGTATGCGCTGCACGTGTGCGCGGACCGGCGCTGTCCGGATGCTTTTCCCCGGTATCTGGCGCTGTGCCGGTTGCCCAACGTGGTGTTGGATGACGTGCTGGGCGATATTCTGACGGAGGGCATGCCGCAGATGCTGGCGCGGACGTGCGCGGGGCGGATCGGGGATTTGCAGGCCTTGGTCGAAGATGCTTGCCCCAACGTGTTTGCACGCGGGACGGCCATGGAAGCCCTGCTGATTCTGGCGCAGGATGGAGCGGTTTCGCGGGAATGGCTGGCGGACTATTGCGTGCAACTGCTGCGGAACAAATTGGAACGGCGGGGAACCCATGTCTGGGACGTGGTGGTGGGGGTGGCGGCCGACATCCAGGCGGAAGGGGCGTTGCCGCTCATCGAAAAAGCCTATGAACGGGGGTTGGCCGATCACGGGTGTTGCGATTTGGCGTACATTCAAGAGCAATTCTCCATGCCGCCGGGCGACCTGCCAGAGACCACGCATCGTCACGGGGGGGCGTGGCTCGGCGTGGAAAGGGCCATGGCCTTTTTCGTTAGTAGATGGGGGGAGAATCCGCCTCGGGATGACAGCCAAACATTCCTGAAGGTGCTGGAGAGGCACAGGGGAGAAAGGGCACGCGAACTCGTGCCGAGCGTTGGACGCAACGAGCCTTGCCCTTGCGGGAGCGGCCTCAAGTTCAAGAAGTGCTGCATGGCCAAGTCCGTCGCACAGGTCGCCCCGTCGGAGTCGGCCCGGGGCCTGCCGATTCCGGAGGAGCATCGAACGGCCAGCGACTGGATGGAGGCGGGTTATCTTCAGCTCGCTGAGTACAAATCGCGTGCCGCAATGGTGTGTTGGCGCGAGTGCTGGAAGGAACTCCGTTCGCGGCTGCCGCCGTCGCTTACGGACCCGGCGGATGCCGAGGAGTCCGGAGCCTTCGAAGGATATGAGCGGTTGGATACATGGATGGAAGATGTTCAGGAGCTGTTGTTGGACATGATGGACAAAAACGTGGACGCGGCCGAATGGATGGTGACGCATGTCCGGGAAGTGTTGGCGCGTTTCCCGGACATGGAGAACGGACTGCGCATGGCGTACAAAGCGGATTGCGCGCGCGCTCTGGGATATCTGGGCCGCCGGGAGGCGGCGGTGGCCGAGGCCGAAGCCTTGATCGCCGAAGCGCCGGACAAGGCGCTGGGGTACTCGCTGCTGGCCGATATGCGCGGCGAGGACGCGATCGGGTTCAATATGCCCCTGGACGTGCCGGGGGCGATTGCCTGTCTGGAAACGGCGCTGCAACGCGCGGACGATTGCGGAGCGTATATCTTGAGGGAACATCTGCAGGAACTCAAGGAATGGCATCAGACCATGCAGGAGCCGATGTGAACCCAGCCAGCCGAACAACCGCACATGATAGGCCGACGGAACACAGCGCCGTGCAGTGGCCGCTGATCCTTCATGCGGAGGCGGCGGGGTGGGATTTGGAACCAAGCCGGGAGAAGAAAAATGCTTAAACGAATCCATATCAAGGGCTACAAGTCGCTTCATGACTTGGAATTGAATCTGGGGCCGCTGTGCGTGCTGTTCGGGCCGAATGCGGCGGGCAAGAGCAATTTTCTGGATGCGTTGCAGTTGCTGAGCCGTCTGGTGCGGTCCCGGACGCTGTCGGAAGCGTTTGCGCCCCCGTACCGGGGGACGCCGCTGGAATCGTTCACTTTTCCCGAGGGGGGGATGAAAGGGCTGTTGTCGAAGGAGACCAAGCGGTTTTCGTTCGAGGTGGACGTTCAGCTTTCGCAGCAGACGGTGAACAAGGTGGATCGTCTGGTGCGGGAGATGAAGCGGACGAAGAGCGTCAAGGAGGAGGGCGGAGCGTATCTGGATTCGGGAAAGTCGGAGCACGTGCGAGAGCGCTACCTGCGCTATCGCATCGAGGTGGAAATTGCGCCGCAGTCGGGCATCATGCGGGTGGTGGACGAACATCTGGAGGCGTTGACGCAGAAGGGCGAGGCCCGGAGCAGCCGGAATCCGTTTCTGGAGAAGGTGAAAAACAAGCTGCATTTGCGGATGGAGAAGCAATCCCATCCCACCTATCACGACCTGTACCTGGACCACAGCATCCTGTCCCTGCCGCTGTATCCTCCGCACTATCCCCACATTGTCGCCATGCGGGAGGAGATCGCCAATTGGGGGCTGTTCTACTTCGAGCCGCGCGAGCGGATGCGGTCGGCGAATCCGGTCAAGGAGGTGACGCGGCTGGGCATGATGGGCGAGGATTTGGCGGCGTATTTGAACACGCTGCGCGCGACCGATGACCGGCAGCTCAAGGCGATCGGGAAAGCGCTCCATGAGGTGATACCAACGGTGACCGGGATCGACGTTGATGTGTCGGACCTGGGGGAGGTGGAATTGCGCATCCGGGAGGGCGAGGCCTTGATTCCGGCGAGGGTGGTGTCGGAGGGCACGTTGAGGATTCTCGGGCTGCTGGCCTTGGGGTCGTCGAGAGACCCGATTTCGCTGGTGGGATTCGAAGAGCCGGAGAACGGCGTGCATCCCCGCCGCGTGCGCATCATGGCCGAATTGCTGAAGACGTTGGCGTCGGTGGCCGATTCCCAGTTGATTGTGACGACGCACTCGCCCACGCTTCTGGACTTGATGTCCGACGAAAGCTTGTATGTGTGCAGCCGGCGGGAGGGCATCACCGAGATCAAGCCGTTCTCGGTGTGGGGGCCGCTGGCCCGGAAGGCCGGGATTGACGAGGCGCTGGACGAACTGCCCATGGCGGAAACGTTGCCGGTGTCCAAGCGGATTCTGAGGGGGGATTTCGATGCGTGACGTCATTCTATTTGGCGAGGATTCCGCTCACGAGAGCGTGTTGAAGGCAATCCTTCAGCGCATCTCGGCCGACTATGGCGTCGCGGTTTCCGTGGCCGTCCGCAGTTCGATCGGCGGATATGGTGTGGCGCTCGACGAATTTGCCGGGCTGCTTCGGGAAATACTTCTCAGAAATGGGCCGCTGCCCGATCTGATCATCCTGACAACAGACTCGAACTGCAAGGGGTTGCCGGCGCGTCTCAAAGACGCCAAAAGGAGAGTTCCCGCAGAACTGGCCGATCGCATCGTCTATGCGGTGCCGGCGCCACACATCGAGCGGTGGTTGCTGCTGGATTCAGCGGCATTCAAGGCCGTGCTTGGGAAGGGATGTCGCGCCCCGGACAAGAAATGCCGGCGCGATCGCTACAAGCAGCATCTGGCTGATGCGGTGCGTGCAGCCGGGTTGCGCCCGCTTCTGGGCGGGGTGGAATACGCCGGGGATATCATCGAGCAGATGGATTTCAACCGCGCCATGGCCCTGGACGAATCATTTGTGCGCTTTATGAAGGACCTGCGGGCTGTGTTTGTCCAGTGGCGCCGTGAAGAGGGCGGAGAATCCCCCCCGGCAATCTGACATGAATAGGCCTACGGAACACAGCAGCGTCCAAACCCCGCTGATCCACCATGCGGTGGCGGCGGGGTGGGAATACGTTCCGCGGGCGGAGGCTGTGGTGCTGCGGAAGGGTGAGGGGGGGCTGTATTTCTACCGGGTGCTGGAGGAGAGGCTGAAAGCGTTGAATCCGGGATGGTTTTCTCCGGACCGGGTGGCGGAAGTGGTCCGGCGGATGGAGGGGGCGCGCAATACGATCGAGGGCAATGCGGAAATCCTGGCGTGGCTGCGGGGCGAGCAGAGCCTATACGACCCGGCGGAAAATCGCGAGCGGAACGTGGCGCTGGTGGATTTCGCCAAGCCGGGGCGCAACGCGTTCCACGTGACGGACGAATGGCAGTTCACCAACGGGCGGGAAACCAACCGCGCGGACGTTATGTTTTTGATCAACGGGGTCCCGGTGGCAATCGTGGAGACGAAAAGCGCGGCGCGGACGGAGGGCATTGAGGAGGCGTTGGACCAGATCCGGCGATATCACCGCGAAACGCCGGAGATGCTGACGGCGCCGCAGGTGTTCAATCTGACGCACCTGCTCGATTTCCACTATGGCGCCACCTGGAGCCTGGAGCGGAAGGACCTGTTCAACTGGAGAGAGGAAACTGCAAAAGACTCGAAAGGCACGAAAGAGAGCCAGTCCTTTGAAGAAAAGGTGAAGGTGTTTTTCGAGCCCGGGCGTTTCCTGGCGATGCTGAAGGAGTGGATTTTGTTCTTCTACAAGGAGGACGAGCTGCAAAAGACCATCCTGCGTCAGCACCAGACCCGCGCGGTGGAGCGGATTCTGGCGCGGTGCGCCGATCCAGACCGGACCCGGGGGCTGATCTGGCATACGCAGGGGTCGGGCAAGACCTTCACGATGATCGCCGCCGCCCGGAAAATCCTGCTCGACCGGGATGCGTTCGGCAAGGCGACGGTGTTGCTGATGATCGACCGCAACGAGCTGCGGGGCCAGTTGGAGGGCTGGGTGGAGCGGCTGATGGGCGAGGCGTCGGCGGATGACATCCCGGTGGAATTCGCCACGAGCAAGCGCCGGCTGCGCGAGCTGCTGGCGATGGATTTCCGGGGGCTGATCGTGTCGATGATTCACAAGTTCGACGGTATCCCCAAGGGCATCAATGAGCGGGACAACATCTACGTGCTGGTGGACGAAGCGCACCGGACGACGGGGGGCGATTTGGGGACCTATCTGCTGGCGGCGCTGCCGAAGGCGACCCTGATCGGCTTCACGGGCACGCCGATCGACCGGACGGCCTACGGCCAAGGCACGTTCAAGATTTTCGGCCGGCAGGATGAGCAGGGTTATCTGGACAAGTATTCGATCGCGGAGTCCATCGCGGACGGCACGACCGTGCCGTTGAAGTACGCGCTGGCCCCGAGCGAAATTCGCGTGCCTCGCGAGCAGTTGGAGAAGGAATTTCTGGACCTGGCGCAGGCCGAGGGCATAAGCGACGTGGACGACCTGAACCGGATTCTCGACCGGGCCTTGCGGCTGAAGACGTTCCTGAAGGCAGGCGACCGGATCGAAAAGGTGGCGGCGTTCGTGGCGCGGCACTTCCGCAAGAACGTCGAGCCGTTGGGCTACAAGGCATTTCTGGTGGCGGTGGACCGGGATGCCTGCGCTCTCTACAAGGAGGCGCTGGACAAGCTGCTGCCCCCCGAAACCACGCTGCCGGTCTATACAGCGGGTCCGAATGACGGAGAGCGGCTGCCGCTGGTGGCCCGGCACCAGATCGCGTCCGACGCGGAAAAGAAGGCCCGCAAGCTGTTTCCCAAAGCGGAAACACAACCGGGCATCTTTATTGTGACCGATAAGCTGCTGACGGGGTTCGATGCGCCCATCCTGTATGCGCTCTATCTGGACAAGCCCATGCGCGACCACGTGCTGCTGCAAGCCATCGCCCGCGTGAACCGTCCCTATGAGCGGGACGGCGCGGCACGGAAGCCGTGCGGTCTGGTTGTAGATTTTGTTGGCATCTTCGAGAAGCTGGAAAAGGCGCTGGCCTTCGACTCGGACGTGGTCAGCGGGGTGATCGAGGACCTGGACCTGCTGCTGGCAAGATTCAAGGATCTCATGGCGGGGCCCGCGCAGGAGTATCTCGAGCTTTGCCGGGGGACGATGGACGACAAGGCGGTCGAACGGGCCATTGATGTATTCGCCGATCCGGAGAAACGGGAGGCGTTTTTCCGGTTCATCAAGCAAATCGAGACGCTTTATGAAATCCTGTCTCCTTCGCCGGACTTGCGGGATCACATCGAGGATTTCGCCTGCCTGGCCCTGCTTCACCAGATCGTGCGCAATGCATTCCGGAAACAAGCGCCGCTGTATGGCGAGATGGCCCGGAAAACCGAGGTGCTGGTCCGCGAGCGGGTGGAAAGTCTCGGGCTCGACACGTCCCTGCCGGCCGTGCCGCTCGACGAACAGACGTTGGCGGTGATTCGCGCGACGGGCGGCACCGACAACGGCAAAATCATCAATCTGGTGGCCAGTATCCGCAAGGCGGTCCAGGAGCAGGGCGGCGACCAGCCCTATCTGCGTCCGATCGGGGACCGGGCGGAAGCCATTCTGGACGCATACAGCCTGCGGCAGGAAACGACGGAGGCCGCCTTAAAGAAGATCGAGGCGCTGGTGCTGGAAGCCGTCGAGGCACGGGAGCAGCAGCGGCGGATGGGGATGGAGGCGGCAACGTTCGCGTTCTATTGGGAGCTGAAGCGGGAAGACATCCCGCATCCGGAGCGCACGGCGGAAATGGTGCGCCTGCTGGTTGATCGCTTTCCCCACCACCGGGAAAACGCCGCGGAGTTCCGGCAGTTGAAGGC
The DNA here is from genome assembly GCA_964535205.1 of uncultured Verrucomicrobiota bacterium. GTDB lineage: Bacteria > Verrucomicrobiota > Kiritimatiellia > CAIQIC01 > Lenti-01 > JAAZFE01. The sequence goes on along the minus strand of CAZHSS010000028.1, from coordinate 1,530 downwards.
GGAACTCTACCGGGTCCTGCTGCCGCTGGCGGGCAAGGACCGCATGGTGGCGCTGGCGGACCGGCTGCTGGGCATTAGATGAAGATGAACAAACGACGTCCAATCAAAGAGAAACATGAACAATTTCTAGTCGACGAATTCATTCGCTGGTGGGCATCACGAACCGGAGAGCAATTCCATGTGGTCTCACGCCCAGACCGGCCGGAGGCCATTGTCCAGTCAACGAGCAGAACAACGTGGATTGAGGTGACGGATGTCTTTTTCCCGCTCACGTTGGCGGGGGATTTGTATTCCCACGCGACACCCGGGGAACAGCACAAACCGATGGAGCCAGGTCCATATTCGGAGATGGACGAGCAGATGGCCGCGATTTTCATCGCGCGCCTGAAGGATAAACTGTCGAAAACCAGTTACCGAAAGGCCTGCGACGAGCATAGTCCTGGCATACTGATTGTCGGAATGCAAAGTCCGTGGTTTAACGGGGAGACATTCGAGATGATGAGAGCAACATGCCGAAAGGCCGACTGGTCTTCGAACCTGGGCTATTTTTCCCATGTGTTCATCTCGTTCCGCTCAATGAACAGACAGGAATTTGAGCAATGGGATTGGGGGCAACACCGGGTGAATCCAGTATTGGGGGGGGGGCAATTAATGATTCGTAACGGTGAGGGCGGTGGCGAATGAGCGCCAAGCGGGACCGGGAGGAGTTCAAGCGTGGAGTACGCGCGTGGGCGGTCCGGCTGAAGGTGGAGCCGGCCCAGATTCGGGTGCAGAGAATGAGCCGCAAGTGGGCGTCCTGTTCTCCAGGGAAATGGGTCACCTTCAGCGAAGACCTGCTCGACCAGAGCCGGGGATTCCAGGATTACGCCGTGGTTCATGAACTGTTGCATCTGCGCGTACCCAACCACGGGAAGCTCTTTAAAAGCCTGATGTCGGTCCATTTACCCGGCTGGGAACGGCAAGCCAACGTTTTTGATCGTTCATTGTAGAACTGCCCATTCCCTTTGCACGACTTGGGCCGACAGGAAAGAATGGGGCTGCTCCTGTCAGTATAAGTGCATTGGCTGCTGGATATCATATTGCCGGGCATGTAAATGCGTATAATTTACCTCATCCTCTCTGCCGATATTTGCTTTGAGCCCTGTTTTTTGAATCGTCATCGGGGAGGGGGTGGGGTAGTGTCTCGGGCTCGAATCCGGACCGGCCGGGACGGTTGGACCCGGGAGAACCCGTGAAGGGAAGATTTGCATGATTGTGGTGATGAAAAACGGCGCCGGGGCGGAACAGGTCCAGGCGGTTGCGGATACGGTGACCGAGTGGGGGCTGAAGCCCCATGTGAGCCAGGGCGAGGAGCGCACGGTGATCGGGCTGATCGGCGACGAGGCCAAGGTGAACGGCCCGGCCCTGGAAATGATGGCGGGGGTGGAGAAGGTCATGCCGGTGCTGAAGCCCTACAAGCGGGCCAGCGCGGAGTTTCATGCGGAGCGGACCGTGGTGCGGATTCCGCCGGCGCGTCACGGCGACCGGGGG
>CAZHSS010000027.1:0-12287 GCA_964535205.1 uncultured Verrucomicrobiota bacterium | reverse complement strand
CGGCCGTGGATTACCGGTTCTGGATCCGCCAGGCGTGGTGGCTGTATCTGGCGGCGGCGGTGCTGCTCGTGGTGGTGCTGGTCGCCGGGACCAAGGTCTATGGCGCCGCCCGCTGGCTGAACATCTTCGGCGTGCTGGTGCAGCCGTCGGAATTCGCGAAGCTGGCGCTGGTGGTCGTGCTGGCCCGGGTGCTGGGCGGCGGCGCGATCCAGCCGCGCTCTCTCGCCCTGATCGTCGCGGCCCTGGTGATCGCCGCCGTGCCGTTCGCCCTGATCGCCGCGGAGCCGGACCTGGGCACCGCGGCGGTGCTGGCGCCGACGGTCGCCGCCATGCTGGTCGCCGCCGGCGCGCCGTTCCGCTGGCTGGCCGCGCTGGGCCTGCTGGGCGCGGGCGGCATCGTCGCCGCCCTGTCGCCGCTCGGCCGCTTTCTCCTCGACGACTACCAGCGCGAACGCATTCTGATCTTTCTCGATCCCTCCCGGGATCCGCTGGGCTCCGGCTGGAACGCCATCCAGTCGGCCATCGCCGTGGGGTCCGGCGGTCTCACCGGCAAAGGATTTTTAAACGGGACGCAAAACGTGCTGGGCTTCCTGCCCCGCACGGTTGCGCCCAGTGACTTCATCTTCCCGGTCATTGCCGAGGAGAAGGGGTTTGTTGGCGCAAGCCTGCTGCTGCTGGCTTTCGCCGTCCTGATCACGTGCTACATCCGCACGGCCTGGACGGCGAAGGATCCCGCCGGCAGCCTGCTTGCAACGGGCATTGCCGGCCTGTTCTTCAGCCATGTGTTCATCAACATCGGAATGACCATCGGCCTGCTGCCGATCACGGGGCTCCCGCTCCCGCTCGTCAGCAGCGGCGGTTCGTTCATGGTGAGCACGCTGGCGGGGTTCGGGCTGGTTCAAAGCGTACATGTGCGCCGGTTCCGGCGCGAGGTGTCAAATGTTTGAATGGTTGAAAAAAATGGGCAGAAACAAAAAAATGAAGCATGAAATCATCGTCAACGCGGAGAGTCTGGAGACCCGCGTGGCGATCATGGCCGACGGGCATCTGGAGGAGTTCTTCATCGAACGTCCGACGGAAGAGCGCATCGTGGGCAGCATCTACAAGGGCCGGATCCAGAACATGGAAGACGGCCTGCAGGCGGCGTTCGTGGACATCGGGATGAAGAAGAACGCCTTCATCCACTACTGGGACATGATCCCGGAGGACGCGGCGCGGCTGGAGGCCGAGGAAGGCGTGGCGGCCAACCGCCCGCGCAAGAAGAAGACCCAGCCCGGCGAGATGGCCAAGCAGTTCCCCCCGGGCAGCGAGATCATCGTGCAGGTGACCAAGGGCCCCATCGGCACCAAGGGGCCGCGGGTGACGGCCAACCTGAGCATTCCCGGGCGCTACCTGGTGATGATGCCGGGCAGCAAGCTCAAGGGCGTCTCGCGCAAGATCGAGAACGACCAGGAGCGCACGCGGCTCAAGAAGGCGCTCGGCCGCCTGCCGATTCCCTCCGGCATCGGCCTGATCATCCGCACCTCCGCCGAAAACGTGCGCGCCACCAGCTTCGCCCGCGATCTGCGGGGCCTGCTGGACACCTGGCAGAAGATCGAGGACGGCATCAAGAGCACGCCCGCGCCCTGCTGCCTCTACCACGAGCCCGACCTCGTCGAGCGCGTCGTCCGCGACTCCCTCACCGAGGAGGTCGGCCGCATTGTCATTGATTCGCGCGAGACCTTCGAGCGCATCCGCGACATGACCAGCCGAATCTCCCGGCGCGTCAAGAGCCGCGTCAAGCTCTACGATGGCGCCGCGCCGGTCTTCGAGCATTTCGACGTCGAGCGGCAGCTGGAAAACGCCTTCCGCCGCAAGATCTGGCTCAAGTCCGGCGGCTACCTGGTCTTCGACGAAACCGAAGCGCTGGTGGCGATCGACGTGAACACCGGCCGCCACAAGGGCGGCAAGACGCAGGAGGAAAGCATCCTGCAGGTCAACACCGAAGCCGCCGCCGAGGTGGCCCGCCAGCTGCGCCTGCGCAATATCGGCGGGCTGGTGGTGATCGACTTCATTGACATGAAATCGCGCAAGAACCAGACGGCCATCTACCGGGCGCTGAAGGACGGCCTGCAGAGCGACAAGGCCCGCACCAACGTACTGCCGGTGTCGGCGCTGGGCCTGGTTGAAATGACCCGCCAGCGGATGGAGGAAAGTCTGCGCGCGGCCAACTTCGCGGACTGCCCCTACTGCCACGGGCGCGGGAAAGTCCTCTCCACCCTCAGCATGAGCGTGCGCATTCAGCGGCGCATCCTCGAGGTCATCAAGAAAAACCAGCACCGCGGCGAACTGCCCTTGCGCATTGCCGTCAATCCCATGATCATGGACCGCCTGCGCAAGGAGGATGAACAGGTGCTGATTGACCTCGAGAAAAAGTGCGGCACCCATCTGACCTTCGTCAGCGACGTGAACCTGCACGTCGAGGACTTCCGCATCACCAACGGCCAGACGAGCGAACTGCTCTACGAAGACCACGAGCAGTAGGGGCGGGGGGAGGTCAGGGTTCAGAGGTCAGGGTTCAGGAGATCTGTCCGGTCCACCCGTGAACGGCGACCCCCATGGATACTGAACCCTGAACCGTTGAACCTCCCGGATCAGCAGATTCTCGGTAGCTGTTCCCCCGACGGCGGCATGAGGCGGCGGACCGTGCCCAGGGCGGTCCGGGCGGTCACGCCGCCGCCGGTGCCGCCGGCTTTTCCGATCACGACCGCCTGTGTCGAGACGGGATGCCGGTGCAGGATTTCCAGGGCGGCGGGAACGTCGTCCGGGGCGAAGAAGAGGGCCGCGCAGCCTTCGTTGGCGACAAACAGCGGATCGAAGCCCAGCAGGTCGCAGGCGCCGCGGACCGGTTTTTCAACGGGAATGGCGGCCTCGTCGATCTCCAGATCCACGCGGGCGGCGGCGGCCAGTTCGCACAGCGCGCCGCCGAGGCCGCCGCGGGTCAGGTCGCGGGCGCAACGGGGGACGGGGCCGTCGGCGAACAGCTCCAGCATCGGGCCGTGGAGCGAGGCGCAGTCGCTGGCGACGGGCGGATCGAAGGTCAGTTCGTGGCGGGTGGCCATGACGGCGATGCCGTGGCGGGCGATGTCGCCGGTGAGAACGATGACGTCGCCGGGTTGAATGCGTTCGGGGGCGGGTGGGGTCGGCAGGAGGATCGCGCCGACGCCGGCGGTATTGATGTAGAGCCCGTCGCCGCGCGCGCGTTCGATCACCTTGGTGTCGCCCGCGATGATTCGCACGCCGGCGGCATCCGCCGCCGCGCGCATGGAGTGGGCCACCCGCCGCAGCGTCTCCAGCGGCAGGCCTTCTTCCAGAATGAATCCGGCGGTCAGGGCGGCGGGTTCGGCGCCGGCCATCAGCAGGTCATTGACCGTGCCGTTGACCGCCAGGGTGCCGATGTCGCCGCCGGGGAAAAAGAGCGGCTGGACGACATAGGAATCGGTCGTCATGGCGGTGCGTCCGCCGGGAAGATCGAACGGCGTAGCGTCGTGAGGGGAGGGAGAGTGCGCGCCGAACGCCGGCAGGAAAATGCCGCGGATCAGCGATTCCGTCAGCGTGCCCCCCCCGCCGTGGGCCAGGGTGACCGTGTCGTAGCGGGAGGTGGGCAGGGGACAGTTCATGGCAGGGAAAAGGTAGAGGTTGATCCCAGGAATGGAAGCAAATAAGCGGGGTCAGGCCGTAACAATAAACTATCACTTGACGCGGCACGCAAAATGACCTACGTAAGCGGACACGATGGCCAGACCGCCAAGAATCGAATTCGAGAACGCGTTGTTCCACGTGACAAGCCGAGGCAATGCCCGGCAGGTGATCTTTCACACTGACGATGATCGTCAACGTTTTCTCGCTCAACTGCGGAGCAATTTGGAGCAGTACGGGGTGATTCTGTATGCATGGGTCCTGATGCCGAACCATTACCACCTCGTGGTGCGGACGCCCCGGGCGAATCTCAGTCGTTTTATGCAGCGGCTGAACAGCAGTTACAGTCTCTATTACCGGTATAAACACGCCAGGCCGGGGCATGCGTTTGGGGGACGCTACAAGGCCCTGCTGGTGGAGTCAAATGACTACCTGCTGGCGTTGACACGGTATGTGCATTTGAACCCGGTCAAAACAAAGCCGGTTTTACACAGGCCTGCGGGAGAGCGGATCCGGATTCTGGAGGCATATCCGTGGAGCAGTTATCTGGGCTATGTACGGAGCCAACAGGCAACGGAATGGGTTGACTATGCGGTTTTGAAGCAATACGGGAGCACTTTCCCGGACGCCCGGCGCCGGTATCGGGCCTACGCGCAGGCCATGGTGGCGAAGGATGACGATCTGCTTCGAGAAGGGATGGGGCGTTCGATCTACGCACTGGGATCCGAGAGTTTCGTAAACGAGGTGGAGCAAGAACTGTGTCGGGAGAAGTCGGAAGGAAATCGGAATCCGGACCTTCTGATGCCCTGGCGTGGTGTGGAGATGGCTGCCATCGATCAGGTGGTGGCCAAGGTCTATGGAATCGAAGTCGAAAAGCTTTACCAGCATGGCCGTTCAGCGGGAGAAGCGAAGGCCGTGGCGGTTGAACTCGCATCCCGCTGGAGCGGCGAGACGCAGCGCGCAATCGGTGCTCACTACGGCGGTATCACGGGGCAAGCCGTGCTGTTGATCAGGAAAAGGCTCAGGAAGAATCAAAAGATTGACTGGGCCACCCTGGAAAAGTTTTTGGCCTGAAAGTTTATTGTTACGGCCTGACCCCGATATCGCCTTGCGAGGAGGGGGCGGGGAGGGGTAGGATGCGCCCCCATGAGCATCCGCACACGTTTTGCACCGAGCCCCACGGGGAATGTCCATATTGGAAACATCCGGGCGGCGATCTACAACTGGCTGTTTTCGCGTCACGAAGGCGGGGAATTCCTGCTGCGGATCGAGGACACGGACCTGGAGCGTTCGACGCCGGCGGCGGTGCAGACGGTGCTGGAATCGCTGGAGTGGCTGGGGCTGGACTACGACGGCGAGCCGCTCTACCAGAGCACGCAGCGGGCGCGGCACCTGGAGGTGGCGGAGCAGCTGCTGGCGAAAGGCGCCGCCTATAAAGAGGACAAGGGCGGCACGGGCAAGGGCGAGTGCGTCATTTTCAAAATGCCCGGCCGGGATATCTCGTTCCGCGACGCGGTCAAGGGCGAGCTGTCCAAGAAGGCCGATGATCTGAAGGATTTCGTGATCGTGCGTTCCGACGGATCGCCGGTGTTCCACCTCGGCAACGTAGTGGACGACATTACGATGGGCATCACGCACGTGATCCGCGGCGACGACCACGTGGAGAACACGTTCAAGCACCTGGCGATGTACGAGGCGATCGGCGCGCCGCCGCCGGTGTTTGCGCACCTGCCGATGATCGTAAACGCCCAGGGCAAGCCCTACTCCAAGCGCGACGGAGCGGCCTATGTGGGCGAGTTCCAGGAGAAGGGCTTCCTGCCGGAGGCGCTGTTTAATTCGCTGGCGCTGCTGGGGTGGAGTCCGGGCGAGGACCGCGAGGTGATGACGCGCGACGAGATGGTCGCGGCGTTCACCCTCGACCGGGTGCGCAGCGCGCCGAGCCAGCTGGACATGACGAAGCTGCTGTGGATGAACGGCGAGCACCTGAAACGGCGCGGAGCGGACGAAATCGCCGCGGGCTGCCGCGCGGCGATGGAGCGCAAGGGCCAGTGGCGCGAGGGCACCGATCCGGCCTACTTCGCGGCCGTGGTGGCGTGCATGGGCGAGCGGGTGAAGCTCTTCGGGGACCTGGGCGACCAGGCCGGATTTTTCTTCGACGAGGCATTTCCCTACGACGAGAAAAGCGTGCGCAAGCGTCTGCTGAAGGAGGGCGCGCTGGACATCCTGCGCGAGGAGCAGGCGGTGCTGGAAGGGCTGGATCCGTTCACAACGGAATCCACGGATGCCGCGCTGCACGCGCTGGCGGAAAAAACCGGCCGGGGCATGGGCGACCTGGTGCATCCGCTGCGGGTGGCGGTTTCCGGAACCGGCGTCGGACCGGGCCTCTTCGACATGCTGGCGGTGATGGGCAGGGATCGCGTCCTGCGGCGCATCCGGCGGACGCTGGACACCTACGGCGGATGAGGATGGACGCGGCGAACCAGGCGGCCCGGACGACACGGAGGTCGTCCCTCCAGGGGCGCCCTGCCTGCGTGCAGCGTTTTCCACGCCATGGAAAAATAATCCGCGCGTTTTCCACGCCATGGAAAAAAAGTTTCCACGCCGTGGAAAAAATCGTCCGGATTTTCCACGCCATGGAAAAAAATTCCGGGGATTTTCCACGCCATGGAAAAAAAGTTTCCACGCCGTGGAAAAAAACGTCCGGATTTTCCACGCCATGGAAAAATTTTGGCGTGATTTTCCACGCCATGGAAAAAAGTTTTCCACGCTGTGGAAAACGGGCGGCGGCAGTACTGCTGGCGGCGGGGCTGGCGGGGGGCGCGGGATGCGCGAGCGTCCGGACGTCGCGGTTGGGGGTGCCGGAGCCGGCGTCGTGGAAGATGTCGGCATCGGCGTCGGTCGCGGAGCAGGGGCCCGAGCAGGCGCGGGACGGACGAACAAATACGTGGTGGCGCAGCGGGCCGGAGCTGCCTCAGTGGATTCAGGCGGATCTGGGGCGGGAGGCGATGGTGTGCGGGGTGTCGCTGCAGTGGGGCCGGCCGCATGGGGCGGCGTACGCGGTGCTGACGAGCCTGGATGGCGAGCAGTGGTCGGTGGGGTATGAGACGGCGGCGGGTGACGGCGGCTGGGACCAGATCCTGATGGATCCCGTCCGGGCGCGGTATGTGCGCCTGACGGTGAAGGCGGGCGCGGGAACCGCCGGTGCGGCGCTGGAGGATCTGTCGGTGCTGGGGCTGGATCAGCGCCCCGAAGCGCGCGTGAACGGCCAGGCCGCGCCGGTGGCGGCGGCGCTGCTGGACGGCCGGCCGGAGACGTTCTGGGCCTCCGCGGAAGCGACGGCCCTGCTGGAACTGGATCTGCGGCGGAGTTGGCCCGTCGGCAGCCTCCGTCTGGATTGGGGAACCAACGGGTTTGCCTCCAATGTCGTCGTGGAGGTTTCCACCAACCGTGCGGACTGGATCGCCGCCGGCCAGATCCAGTCGCACGGCGGCGATTTCGACGTGCTGATGCTGGAGGAGGTGCTGCCGGCCCGGTACCTGCGGCTGGCGTTCGGCGGGAGTTCCGGAGGCGAGGGTTTTGCCGTGGCCGGGTTGGCGCTGCGCGGGCCGGAAGGCACCGCGCGCCCGCGGTCCCTGCTGGAACTGGCGGCCTCGCAGGCGCCGGAGGGAATGTATCCGGACGTGCTGCAGCGCCGTACGGTGCACTGGGCGGCGGCGGGGGGGCTCCAGCCCGGGACGGCGGAAGGATTGCTGGATGAGTGGGGCGGCTTTGCGCCGGATGCGCGCCGCCCGATGCTGACGCCGCTTATCGCGGCCGAGGGCGGAATCTGGACGGCGCATCAGGCGCAGTCGCTGGAGCACCGGCTGGCCGGCGACGGCGTGCCGCTGCCGGAAACCGTCTGGCGGCTGCCCTCGGGACTGGCGCTTCGCATCCGGGCCATGCCATGGCCGGGCGCGTCTCCGGCCCTCGCCGCCGTGGAATACGAACTGCGCAACGAGTCCCTGATGGCCCAGACGGGGCGCCTGGCCTGGGTGGTGCGCCCGGTGCGCCTGCCGCCGGCCCGCGCGGGCGGCGGACTGGCCCCGATCTTTCGCCTGCGGCGAACGGTGTCCCCCGACGGCTGGCAGGAGCTGTGGGCGGACGGCCGCCGGCTGTATGCCGTGCCGGATGCGGATCTGCCCTTCGGCTGTGCGGCGTTTGATGGGGGCGATGCGACGGAATTTTTCCGGCGGGGCGAAACGCCGTCGCTGGCGTCGGTACATGACGAGGAGGGGCTGGCATCGGCGGCCTGGTGGCGGGATTTCGATCTGTCGCCGGGCGAACGGGTGCGCATGGTGATTCTGGCGGCGGGCCCGGAAGGCGGCCGCCGCCGCCGGGGAGCGGCGTGGCCGGACCCGGCGGGAGGGGTGGACCTGCTGGCGGCGGCTTTTGAACGCCACTGGGACGAGGGGGTGTGGGCCTGGCGCAGCCGCACCGGCGCGTATGCGCCGGGCATCGCGCGGCCGGAGGCCATGGAATGCCTTCATGCGCAGGTGGGCTGGCTGCTGGGCTTGCGGGAATCGGTGAACGGCGGCGGCGGAGAGGACCTGGAGGCGATCGCCTGGAAGGTGGCCGCCCTGCTGCGGAGCGGCCGGGAAGACGCGGCGCGCGAGTGGGTCGAGCGGACGGCCGGGGGCATGGCGACGGATGGCTGGGTGCCGGCAGTTCTGCTTCCGGACGGCACGCCGGCGCCGCGCATCGGCCTGGAAGGCCGTCACGGTTCCCAAGGCCAGCTCGCGTTCATGGTGATGGAAACGTACCGGTTCACCAGGGATCTCGCGTTTCTGCAGCAGCAGTATCCCGCAATGCGCCATGCCATGGGCTGGCTGCGGCGATTGCGCGGGGACACGGTGAAATTCGAAGCCCGCCTGCCGCTGGAAGAGCGCGAACTGCTCGAAGGGCTGCTGCCGACGTCGCCGGCGCGTCCGGGGCATTCCCGCCCCGGGCACTTTTATGCCGACCAGTACTGGGCGCTGCTGGGCTGGAAGGAACTGCGGGCCGCGGCCGTCCTGCTGGGGAAGGACGAGGATGCCGAATGGGCCGACCGTCAGTACGGCCTGCTGAAGGCGGCCGTGGAGCGGTCGTTGCGCGCCCATCTGGAGCGGCGGGAATCGGCCTGGCTGCCGGCCGTGGCCGAGGAGGCGGAGGCCTTCGATCCGGCCGCGGTCGCCCTGCTGTTCTGGCCGTGCGCCGAAACGGACCTGGCGGAGCCCCATGAACTGCAAAGCAGCCTGGATGCGTTCTTCGGGGCGTTTCTGGAAGACGGGACGGTCTCGCGGGATCCCGCCGCGGAAGCCCAGATGCTGGTGCCGCTGGCGGCCATGGGCCGGGGCGATTATGCTCGGGAAATTCTGTATGCCCTGCTGGATGGCCGCCGGCCGCCGGGGTGGCATGCGTGGGCGGCGGGGGGCACGGGATGGCGCCCGCCGGGGGGGGGGCCAGGGCCGGGCATCGGCTTCATGCCGGATCTGCGAGCGGCGGCCGCGTACGTGCTGGGCGTGCGCGGTCTGGCGGTGCGCGAAAACGGCCGCCGGCTTGATCTGTTCTGCGGCGCGCCAGCGGAATGGCTCCAGCACGGCGACGGGTTTCACGTGTATGGCGCGCCGACCGCCTTCGGGCCGCTGGATTTGCGAGGCCGCTGGCACCGGGACCGCTTCACCGCGACCATCGGCGGGGGGGCGCGCCCGCCGGAAGGGTACCGGCTCTGGTGGCCGCGGCACGGTCTGCCGGACCGGGTCCTGGCCAACGGCTCCCATCTGCGGGACTTCGATGCCCAGGGCGTGGATCTGCCCCATGATTTCCAGGGGACCGTCGAGGCGGTCTTTCCCTTTTCCGCCCCCTGGCCGCGCGATCCGTAGGCCCCTTGTGAAAATGCAATTAACGGCCGGGTTGGACTTGACGCAAGCAGGCAAGGCGGCCTATGTTGTGACTATCAACGGGAGGCAGGTCCGTGCCCGTTGAGGAAGGTGGACAGTCCAATGCAAAACTTGACCAAACGCAATCTGGCGATTCGCATCGCCGAAGAGACCGGTCTGACCCAGCAGCAGGTCGTGGCCGTTATCCAGAAAACGCTGGATTCCATCGTGGAATCTTTGCGTCAGGGACAGACCATTGAATTCCGCAAGTTCGGCGTATTTGATGTGCGCGAACGGCGGCAGCGCATCGGCCGCAATCCGCACAAGCCGGACCAGGTCGTGGTGATTCCCAGCCGGAAGGTGGTTCGCTTCCGCCCGGGCAAAACCATGAAGGAAATGTTCAAGTAGTTTCGGGCGGACGCCCGGTTTTCCTTCCCGCCGCGCACCGTCGCCGTGCGCCATATTTCCAGGGAGTTCCATGTCTTCAGCCAACCGGCCCGTACAGGGCATGTCCGACATCGCCGCGCCCGAAATATGCGTCTGGCAGGGTCTCGAACGGATCGCCCGCGAAACTCTGGCGCGCTACGGATTTGACGAGCTGCGGACGCCCGTGGTCGAGTTTGAATCCGTCTTCACGCGGTCCATCGGCGAAACGACCGACGTGGTGCAGAAGGAAATGTATGTGTTCGAGAAGGGCGGGCGGCGCCTGTGCCTGCGACCGGAAGGCACGGCCGGGGTGATGCGGCATGCCGCCGGGCTGGGGGCACAGGAGACCGACGGGGCGCGGTGGTTTTACATCGGGCCGATGTTCCGCAGCGAGCGGCCGCAGGCCGGCCGTCGCCGCCAGTTTCATCAGTGCGGCGTCGAATGTCTTGAGCCGCCGTCGCCGCGGGTGGATGCCGAAATCCTCGCGCTGCAGGTGGAGTTGCTGAAGGCGTGGGGCCTGGACGGGTGCACCGTGAAACTGGCCACGCGGGGCAGCGGCGGCGACGCCGCGCGGGTGGCCGAAGGACTGCGCGCGGCTCTGGAGCCGCACCGGGATTCGCTCTGCGAGGATTGCCGCCGGCGCATGTCGGAAAATGTCCTGCGGGTGCTGGATTGCAAGAACGACGGCTGCCGGCGGATCGTGGAGACCCTGCCGCCGCCGACCGATTTCATGGGCGGGGAGTCCCGGGACTATCTGGGGCAAGTGGCGGCGCACCTGGACGCGCTGGGGCTGGCCTATCGGCTGGATCCGCGGCTGGTGCGCGGCCTGGATTATTATGAACACACGGTGTGGGAAATCGAGGGGGCGCATCTCGGCGCCCAGAACGCCATCGCGGGGGGCGGGCGCTACCGCATGAATCTCGGCGGGCGCGAGCTGGCCGGCGTCGGTTTTGCGATCGGTCTGGAACGCGTGGTGGCCATGCTGCAGGCGCTGGAGCGAGACGCGGCGTTGATGGCGGCTCCGCCCAGGCTGGCCTGGCTGGTGGGGCTGGGCGACGAAGCCATGAACCAGAACCTGGCCCTGATGCAATCCCTGCGCGCGGCGGGCGTCGCCTGCCGGATGGCGACCGGCGGCAGCCTGAAATCGCAGATGCGCGCCGCCAACAAGGCCGGAGCCGCCTGGGCGGTGATCCGCGGCGATGACGAACTGGCGCAGGCGGTCGCCGCCGTCAAGGACATGGCGACGGGCGAGCAGCGGCGCCTGCCGCTGGATCAACTCGCGGGGGCGCTGTCCGGCTGACGCACCGGGTTGCGGCCCGCCTGCAGCAGGCCCAGCAACGTTCGGGCCAGGGGATGCGAAGGACTTGCGGCCTGCCACAGCCCGTCCCGACGTTCGACCATGCCGGCGGTTTCCAGAATGCGCAAATGGCGGTGCAGAGCGGCGTCGGCAACGCCCGACAAATCGGCGAGGGTGCCTTCATCCAGCGCGCCAACCAGCAAGAGCCGCATCAGCACCAGCCGTCGGGCATGCGACAGTCCTCGCGCGGCACGGATGATATCGTCATCCCGGTCTTCCGGGAACCGCCCAAAGGTTTCCTGCATGGCGGCGAGCAGGGGCGGGGCGCTGGACACCAGTGAATCCGCCACCGGGCGATAGAAGACATTCCGGTTGCGGCGCGACGCCTGGACAAGGCCCCGAGACTGCAGACGCCGCAATTCCTGGCTGGCCCGGGGAATGCTGATGTTCAACTGGCCGGCCAGGCCCGTCACGGTTTGCTCCGGACGATCCACAATCCGGCGGAACAGCTTCAAACGCGTGGGCCCGGCCAGAATCCGGCAGGTCCGCCACAAGGTGGGATGGAGTTTGGACATGGAATACCTCTTTTTTGAAATCCACATAGTTAATTAACAGTGTGGAAATTCTTTATTTTAATTCATCAAATACAACAGTGTAAAAATACATAATGATAAACAGTCAATCAATGAAAAATCTGGTTAGTAATCGTTAACAAACATGAGAAATCCTTCACTTTGAGGGAGAGTGAAATGAGACAAGACTGGCGCGCGTAGTGACATAATGGCGCATTATGAGGTGGGGCTTGGATGAAACGAACCGAGGTGAATAAGTCGTAATTGGCTGTCCGTAAGCAGAATATAAACAATATGGACTACTTGGCACGCATGTTGCATACCAAGAAACGACGTATTGCAATGTGACGACGATTTGAGGAAAGCGAGGACACAGCATGTCAAAGGTATTGGGAATTGATCTGGGAACGACGAACTCGT
>CAZHSS010000026.1:0-12341 GCA_964535205.1 uncultured Verrucomicrobiota bacterium | reverse complement strand
GAGACGGGTGGGGCTCGAACCCACGACCACAAGCTTAAAAGGCTCGTGCTCTACCGACTGAGCTACCGTCCCGCAATCTCCGGCTTGCGGAAATCTGCTGGCGGTTCTACGCTACTCCACCCGGGCCGCACAAGCAAAAAGCGGTGTAAAACCGGCTGTAAAAACCGTCGTGGGAAGGCCTGTGGCGGCGGGAATCCTTTGTGGGGGTCCTTCGTGGGCTGGCGTTTCGTTCCGGAATCCCGTTGTGGCCGTCAGCGGCCTGGAGTATTCTGCGGGGCGACATCCCAACGGGAGGGCCATGAACGGAGACAAAAACAAAGCCGCCGCCAAGCCGGGTTATTCGTTCGGCACGTTCGGAGGCGTGTTCACACCGAGCCTGCTAACGATTATGGGCGTCATCATGTTCCTGCGGTTCAACACCGTGGTGGGCTATGCCGGGCTGTGGAATGCCTTGCTCATTCTCGCCGGGGCCAAGGCCATTTCGCTGATCACCGCTCTGTCCATTTCTTCCATTTCGACGAACATGCGGGTCAAGGGCGGCGGGGCCTACTACCTGATTAGCCGCAGCCTGGGACCGGAATTCGGCGGGGTCATTGCCATCTTCTTCTATGTGGCCCAGGCCATCGCGGTGACCTTGTATGTCGTGGGCTTCACGGAAGCACTCTTTTCCGCTTTTCCAGGCATCTCCCTCCCCTTCCACCAGGTCGCCACGCTCACCAACATCGCGGTCTTTGTCTGCGTCTATATCGGCGCCGGGTGGACCATCCGCCTCCAGTACGGCATTCTGGCGGTTCTGATGCTGGCCGTTCTTTCGTTTGTTGTCGGCGCCGGCACGGGGTTTTCCCCGGAGATCTTTCGGGCCAACTTCGCGCCTGCCTGGACGCCGGATTTCCCCTTCTTTGTGGTTTTTGCCCTGTTTTTCCCGGCAGTCACCGGCATCATGGCCGGCGTCAACATGTCGGGCGATCTCAAGGAGCCCAGCCGGTCGATCCCCAACGGCACCTTCGCCGCCGTCGGGGTGTCCACGCTGATCTATGCCGCCATCGCCGTTCTGCTGGCCGGCAGCGTCACGCGCGCCGGACTGCTCGGCGATGGGTTCGTCATGAAAGACCGCGCCTTCTCCGGCGCACTGATCTACGCCGGCGTGATCGCCGCCACGCTGTCTTCGGCCCTCGGCAGCATGATGGGCGCCCCCCGCATTCTCCAGGCCTTCGCCCGCGACAACATCTTCCGCAGTCTCAAGGGATTCGGACGCGGCAGCGGGCCTTCCGGCGATCCGAGACGGGCCATCGCCCTGACCTTCCTGATCTCCCAGACCGGCGTCTTCGCCGGCGACCTCGATACCATCGCGCCCATCATCACGATGTTTTTCCTGATGACCTATGGCACCGTGAATCTGGCGTGCTTCTACGAAAGCATCACGCACAATCCCAGTTTCCGCCCGACGTTTCGGCTCCATCACTGGTCCATTGCGCTGCTGGGCGCCCTGGGCTGCCTGGGCGTCATGTTCCTGATCAACGCGCTCTGGGCGTTGGTCGCCATCACGCTGGCCGGCCTGCTCTACTTCCTGATCGCGCGCGCGGAAATCCTCGTGAAGTGGGGAGACCTCGGCAGCGGTCTGGCGTATCAGCGAGCCCGCAACGCCCTCCTGCGCCTGGAAGCGGAACACTACCATCCCAAAAACTGGCGCCCGTCCATCCTCGCCCTCAGCGGCGGGGCCTACAACCGAGTCCACCTCGCTGAATATGCCGGCTGGCTCACCGAAGACAACGGCATTGTTTCCATCGGCCAGGTCATTCGCGGCGATCTCGATGACTTGGTCACGCGCCAGCGCGAAGCCGAAACCATCCTGCGCAAATTCATCCGTGAACAGGAACTCAGCGCCTTCCCCGTCGTGGTGGTGGATGAAAACATCCATGCCGCCGTCCAGGGACTTCTGCAATGCCACGGCCTGGGCGGCCTGCGTCCCAACACCCTCCTGCTGGGCTGGAGCCGGGATCCGGAGAAATCCGGCGTCTTTTCGGACATCCTCTCCCTGGCCAGGCGGATGGGGCGGAGCATCGTTGTCGTCGCCAATAAACAGCAAAACAAGGAAGCGCGGACGCCGGTCCCCGAAGGCGCCATCAACATCTGGTGGTCCAAGGAGGGCAATGGCGCGCTGATGCTGCTGCTGGCCTACTTGCTGAAGCGCAATCCCGAATGGCGGACCCGCCCCATCCGGATCCTGCGTCCGGTGCCGCCCAAGGCCGATGTCCACAACGTCGCCAGCGAGATGCAGGAGATGCTCGCCCTGGCCCGCATCGAGGCCGATCTGGTGGTGATGCCTGCCGAATCCCACATCGAGGCGATCCGCAAGGCCATGCTGCCCTCCGCTGTCCTGTTCGCCGGATTCGAGCCGCCGGACGACGATGCCGACGGCGCCTGGATGCCCTTCCTCCAGCAAACCGTCGATCTGCCCGGCGACGTGCTGCTCGTGTACAACGCCGGCGACGTTTCCCTTCAGGCCTGATGCCGTTCAGAACTTCTGCACACTCAGGGTGGCCGCCGCGGTCATGACGGCAATCAGCACGATCTGCGTCGTGACCGTGATGTCCCAGCCGAACAGAAAAAAAGGCCGGCATTGATCTGCTTGACGCCCAGGCCCAGCGAGGTCGCCAGCCCCGTCAGCGCGGCCAGCACCGACAGCACATCGATCAGGTTGCCCCAGAATCCGTCCAGAACATCAGCCCGATCCCCATGCCCGCGCTCAGCAGCATGGCATACCACGCCGGCGTCGAAAACTCCGGCTGGGCATCCTTTCCCCCGATGCGGATCCGTCCGAAGCGGTGAATGGCGAATCCCGCCGCCGCCAGCACGAAAATGTTCACCGCCAGGATCAGAAATCACCCGGACATCCGGGTGATGAATTCGAGGGCCACTTCGAAAATCCACGCCGCGTGCTCCTTGAACATCAGCGCCAGCAGAATGAAGACCGCCAGCACCGCCATGGAGGGAAACGTCACGTGCGGATGCAGATCGAAGCCATACCCGGACCAGTTGCCGGCGGCCAAGCGATGCGCTATCATCCGCCGCTCATGCCCCCGTTGCGTGCGTTGACCGCACCGGACGGCGGCTTGAAAGGATTCCCATGAACCGCATTGCGATCACGATTGCGCTGCTTGTCGTCTCCAACACCTTCATGACGTTTGCCTGGTATGCGCATCTGCGCAACCTCGCCCACAAGCCGTGGCTGGTCGCCGCTCTGATCAGCTGGTCCATTGCCCTGTGCGAATACCTGTTCCAGGTCCCCGCCAACCGCATCGGCTACGAAACCCTGTCCCTCGCGCAACTCAAGATCCTCCAGGAGGTCATCACGCTTTCCGTCTTCGTGCCCTTCGCCCTGCTCTACATGCGCCAGGCCTGGTCGTGGAACTATGTCTGGGCCGCCTGCTGCCTCATGGGCGCGGTCTTTTTCGTGTTTCGCGAACCCGCCCGGCCTTCTTCCCTCCCGCCTCCCGCAACTGCCCAATCGTCTCCCGCCGCCCCGTCCTGATCACCTGCCAAGGCTATCTTTTCGGCTTGTTCCCGCAGGCTGGCTTGCGGGACCAGGCCGAGATCCCTCGAACCCGCTCGGGATGACAGCCGAACAACCCAGCCACAAATCACACGAAATACACGAATGAGGGATCGGGGGTCTATCATTCACCCTATTCTCTGTGTTCCTCCGTACTACTATCTGGCCACTTCGTCTATTTTGTGCACGTTATTCGACCTAATTCATTTTCGGGCTTGCTGTTAACCTGTCATGTTTTCCTGTTGTTTCCTGTTTTCCTGCTTATCCCCCTCTCCGTTTTCATGAGTTCATGAGTTCTGATTAATTTGGTTGCGGCTCTGCCGCGCTGTGGCCCTCTGTGGTTCATTCCGGCTGTGGATTCGGGTTGTTGCTCGCTATAGCGAGGGATCAACAAGCGGATTCCTTTTCCGGCCTCTCTTGGCCTCTCTTGGATTGCGGCGCGGCCGGGATGGGTGTATCACTCTGCGCTCATGGCTTCGCCTTTTCCATCCGACACCATTGCAGCCATCGCCACTGCCCCCGGCGAAGGGGCCATCGCCATCGTGCGCGTTTCGGGTCCAGAAACCTATGCCCTGGCCGACCGTCTCTTCCGCTGCCCCTCCCCTCCCCCTTCCCAACGCGCCCCCGGCACCTTTGCGCACGGCCAGATTGTTGATCCTGTCACGAATGAAGTCCTCGATGACGCCCTGCTGCTGATTTTCCGCGCCCCGCACTCCTATACCGGCGAAGATGGCATAGAAATCCAGTGCCATGGGGGCTCGCAGGCCGCCCGCCGCATTCTCTCGGCCCTTCTCGCCGCCGGCGCCCGCCCCGCCGACCCCGGCGAATTCACCAAGCGCGCCTTTCTGAACGATAAGATCGACCTGACCCAGGCCGAGGCGGTCCTCGACCTCATCCATGCCCGTTCCGAACGCGCTGCCCGCCTCTCCACCGCCCAGCTCGAGGATGCCCTCGGACGCCGCATCCGCGTCCTTTACGACGATCTGTTGGCCCTCTGCGCCGATATCGAGGCCATGCTGGATTTTCCGGATGATGAACTGCCCCAATCGGTTCCGGATGAGCTGGCCGCCCGGATCCCCCCTATTGCCCATGGCATCCAGGCCCTGCTCGACACCTGGCAGGAGGGCCATCTGCTTCGCGACGGCGCCCGGATCGTGATTGCCGGCGCCCCCAACGTGGGCAAGTCCACCCTCCTGAACCTCCTCGCCGGCCGCAACCGCGCCATTGTCTCTCCCCACCCCGGCACCACCCGCGACACCATCGAGGAGTTTATCACTCTTCAAGGCTATCCCATCCATCTGATCGATACCGCCGGGCTGCGTGCCGCTCCCTGCGAAATCGAACAGGAAGGCATCCGCCGCACCCGTCACGCCCTGACCCAGGCCGATCTCACCCTTTGCCTCGTCGATGCCTCCCAGCCCATTTCCCAGCCTGAAATCGACTTCATCGCTTCCCACGATCGACGGAAAATCGTCGTCATCGCTACCAAAACCGATCTGGGACTGATTTTGGACCCCAAAATGCTTCCCAAAACCGATTTTTTGCCCGTTTCGCTCAAAATTGACCCTCCAACGGACCAAATTAAGGCCAAAATCATCCAAAAAGTGTTCCATGACCGCACAGGAGACGATCACACCGACTTCGCAATCTCCGGACGACATCATAAAGCGCTTCTAATTGCACTGGATGAGGTTAAAAATGCCGAACATCGCCTACAAACCGGTTCGGAAGCCGATTTTCTGCCTGCGGCAACCCATTCCAGGGCCGCATTGGAACAAATCGGCCTGATTTTTGGAAAAAATTGCCCCGATGAGATGCTCGATGCCATATTTTCAAGGTTTTGTGTTGGCAAATAGTCTCCAGAATGGGCCACCGCTTCAATATAATGTGACAAATATCACAATATATTTCATCCTTCCAGTATTCCACGATTCCCTTTCTCCCATGCCCTCCCCTCCCCCCTCCCCCGCCCATGAAATCATATGATGTGATTGTAATCGGTGCCGGGCATGCCGGTTGCGAAGCCGCGCTGGCCGCCGCTCGCTTGGGGGTCCGTACGGCCCTCATCACCATGGATCCCCTGGCCGCCGCCCGGATGTCCTGCAATCCTTCCATCGGCGGCCTGGCCAAATCGCACATGGTCTTCGAACTCGATGCCCTCGGCGGCGAGATGGCCCTCAACACCGATTGCACCGGCATCCAGTTTCGCGTCCTGAATACCCGCAAAGGTCCCGCCGTCCGCGCCAACCGAGCGCAATGCGACAAACCGGCCTATTCCGCCCGCATGCACGCCGTCCTGCAGGCCCAGAGCAACCTCACCCTGATCCAGGACCAGATCACGGCCATCAAAGTCAAAAACGACCGGATTTCAGGCGTTTTGGGTCAAAAATCGGGCAATTTGGAGACGAAAGCCGTTATTTTGACCGCCGGAACTTTCCTCCGCGGCCGGATCTATGTCGGAAAGCACGGCGTCCAGGCCGGGCGTTTGGGCGAACCGTCCGAGGAGCAGCTCAGCCTCCAGCTGCAAGACCTGGGCTTCCGCCTGGAGCGCCTCAAAACCGGCACCCCGCCGCGGCTGCACAAGGACAGCCTGGACTATGACCGCATGGCCCTCCAGCCCGGCACGGAACCGCCGCCGTTCTTCAGCTGGGCCTGCCGACGAAATCCTTCGATGTTCCACGTGGAACATCCCGGAACGCCCGCCGGAAATCCGCAGGTGCCTTCCAACGGAATTTCGGCAGCGGCCCCCGATGTTCCACGTGGAACTTTCACCGGACTCTCGCCGTTTGCACCCTGGATACCCGGGTCCCGCCAGATCCCGTGCTGGCTCACGCATACCACGGAGGAAACCCTCGACATTATTCGTCGCCACCTTCCGGAATCGGCCCTGTACGGCGGCCTCATCGAAGGAACGGGCGTCCGCTATTGTCCGTCCATCGAGGACAAGGTGGTCAAGTTCCCGCAGCATGTCCATCACCACGTCTTTGTCGAACCCGAGGGCAGGGGAGTCGTGGAGATGTATCCCAACGGCACCTCGAATAGCCTGCCGCTGGACGTCCAGAAGGACATGATCCATTCCATCCCCGGACTCGAAAAGGCGGAGTTTCTCGCCCCGGGCTATGCCATCGAATATGATTTCTTCGATCCCACCCAGTTGTCTCATTCCCTGGAGACCAAGCGGGTGGGGGGGCTGTATTTCGCGGGGCAGGTCAATGGCACCACCGGGTATGAAGAAGCTGCCGCCCAGGGGTTTGTGGCTGGCGCCCATGCCTCGCTCTATCTCCAAGGGCGGGAGCTAGATACGATTCAGCGTCACGAAGGATACATGGGCGTGCTGATCGACGATCTGGTGACCAAAGGCACCAACGAACCGTACCGGATGTTTACGTCGCGCGCCGAGCACCGCCTGCTGCTGCGGCAGGACAACGCGGTGTTCCGCCTGGCCCGCCATGCCGAAGCCCTGGGGCTGGTGCCGGCCGAGCGCTTGCGGGAAATCCGGTCCATGCAGCACGCGATCCGCGACGAGATTTCGCGGCTTGAACGCACGGTCAAGGGCGGTGCCTCGCTGGCAGTTTGGCTCAAACGGCCGGAAATGGAGTATGCGATGCTCCCGGGGCGGCGGGATGACCTGCCCTCCGAGGTGGTGGAGCAGGTGGAGATTGAACTGAAGTACGCCGGCTACATCGAACGCGAACGCCGCCAGATCGAAAAGGCTGAACACGTCGCCCGGCAGCTCATTCCCGCCGGGTTCGATTTCCATGCCATTCCCGCCTTGCGCTACGAATCCCGCGAAAAGCTGACAGAAATCCGGCCCCGTGATCTGGGACAAGCCGCCCGCATTTCCGGCATCACGCCAGCCGATATTGCCATCCTGTCCGTCTGGCTCAAAAAAACCACCGCTCCGGGCCCCTGATCCTCGGTCCAGCCAGAGGCAAGGCCGTTGATTTAGATCTCGATATGGAACCACATAGTTAATTAACTATGTGGTAATAAATAATTATTAATATGCTGTATGAAAGTATGTTATATAGAATACTTAAGTAACTTCGTAGTAAAATAAACCCTATAAGAGTGTTAATCTTATGGGCGTCTAAGCAGGTGGAGAGCGGCATGAGTGGCGGGGCCGCCGGCTTCGGCCCAGCGGGGCGGGAAGGCGTCGGGGGTGGCCAGGTGGCGGTTCAACAGGGCCATTTGTGTCGCCGAGGGCAAATGGGGGTGGGCGCGCCCGGCAGCGGTTTTCCAGGACGGGTCGGCACCGGGAAGGCGGGCAGCGGATGCAATGGCCTGGGTCGCCAGATAGTGCGTATATCGAGCACCGGAAAAATCCGGACGCCATCGGCCGTCGGAGGCCTGCTGGCGGATCAGGTGGTCCATGCCGGCGCGAATGGAGGGTGCCATCGGCCCCGCCAGGGGATCCGGAGAGGTATGCATAAGCGCCAGGAGGGCCAAGGCGGTTACGCCGGTATCATAGCGGGAGCGGCGTTCTTCGGGATCGGCCGACCAGCCGCCATCGGCGCGCTGGGCGGCCAGCAGGACGTCCAGTGGAGAAGGCGGAGCAGATGCAACGTTATGCTTTCTGGCGGAATTAAATACAAATATCGACAGCAGGATGGCGAAGGTGGCGGCCACGCGCAGGGCGATCGTAGACCAGGAGGTTTGAGAGAGGCGGGAGGGCGGAAGGGAAGCCATCACCCGTCGGGTGAAATCCGGGGAGGGCTCCGGGATGGGTTGCGCCTGCAGGCGGGAGCGCAGCGCGGCAAATGCCGGATCGCGCAAGGGGTCAAGGGGAGGGCTCATGATACAACTCCTGCAGGGTGGCCAGGGCATTGAAGACGCGGGATTTGACGGTGCCGACGGGAATGCGCAAGACCGAGGCGATTTCGTCGTAGGTCAGGCCCTGGTGCACGGCCAGGACGAGGGTTTCGCGCAGCTTGGGGGTCAGCCGGTTGAGCGCGTCCTGGATGTCGAGAGTCCGGCGGAGGCGGCCGAGTCCGCCATCGGTGGACGCCGGGATTTCTTCGCGATAGCGCTCGGCAAACAGACGGAAGCGGTTCTGCCTGCGGATGTGGTCCAGCCAGGCGTGACGCGCCAGCGTGTAGAGAAACGTGGTGAACTTGGCGGCGGGTTTGTATTTGGTCCGATAGTTCCATAGGCGCAGAAACGTCTCCTGGGCGAGATCCTCGCCATGGGTGGAAGCGCCCATGCGCGCGAAAAAGTTCAGGAGGGGCCGCTGGTGACGCTCGACCAGGTGCCGGAAAGCGCATTCGTTCCCGTTCCGAACCCGCTCCATCAGGGCAATGTCATCGGTTTCGGGCTGGACGGGATCGGTCATGAAACGGCATTGTTGAACGAGTTTCCGCCAAAAGAAAAGGAATTCCCGCCGGCCCGGCGGCGGCGGGGGATCGCAGTGAACCCGGCGCCCGTCTGCGGCGCTTACAGGGGCGGAAACGGGAACCCAGACGAAAGGATGTGAAGATGAAACGACGGGCGGCAGGATTTCTGGCGGCGGGTATGATGATTCTTGGAGCGCAGGCGCAGCTGCCGGCGGAGCTGGAAGCGGAGGCGCGCGCGGCGATGGCCCGGGGCGCGGCCTGGCTGGCGGCGCAGCAGCAGCCTGGGGGCACCTGGGGGTTGCCGGATTCGCCGGCCATGACGGGGCTGGCCATGAATGCCCTGCAGCGGACGGATGCGGCGGCGTATGCCGATGCCATCAACCGCTCGATGGTGTTCATCCTGACCAGCGTGCAGGAGGACGGGTCGATCTGGCGGACGCCGTCCGTGGAACGCAAGGGCGGGGGGCTGGCCAACTACAACACGGCGATCTGCATGACGTCGCTGCATGCGCTGGGGCGACCGGAACTGGTGCCGGTGGTGCAGAACGCCCGGACCTACCTGGCGAACATGCAGTATCTGGGGGGCGGGTCCTATCACGGCGGCATGGGCTATGATGCCGACCAGAACCGGGAATATGCGGATTTGTCGAACAGCTACATGGCGTATGAGGCGATGCGGCTGACGGAGGATGTCGAAGACCTGCGCATGGCGGGGGAGGTGCGCGCGGACCTGGACTGGGATGCGGCGCAGGCGTTTCTGGCCCAGCTCCAGAACCTGCCGGGCGTGAATACGAATGCCTGGCGCAGCGACAGCGAGGAGGATCTCGGCGGGTTCGCGTACACGCCGGGCGGCGGGGCTTCGCGCACCAACGAGGAAGGTCGCGTGATGCTGCGCTCGTACGGCAGCATGACCTATGCGGGGCTGCTGTCGCTGATCTATGCCGAAGTGGATGCGCAGGACGAACGGGTGCAGGCGGCCAAGGACTGGGCCGTGCGCCACTGGTCGTTGGACGAGAATCCCGGCATGGGGCAGGAGGGGCTCTATTACTTCTTCAATGTGCTGACCAAGAGCCTGAAGGCCGCAGGCGATGAGCGGCTGACACGTCCCGACGGCCGCGAAGTGTCCTGGCGCGAAGAAGTCGTGCGCCGGCTGGTGGGGCTGCAGAAACCGGACGGACGCTGGGTCAATGAAAACAACCGCTGGTGGGAGGCGGATCCCAATCTGGTGACGGCCTACACGCTGCAGGCGCTGGCGACGGCGCTGGAGTAGCCGGCCGGATTCTTGGATGAACGCGGGGAGGGGGGGCGCCGCCCGGGACCGCGCCCGGTTCTGCCCTAACGGGCGCATGGGCGATTGGGTGCGACAAACCCGGAGGGGCAACCTCTGTGTTGCCCACGGTGAATGAAGCCACGTGGAGATAAGAACCGGGCAGGGCGGAGCCTGCCCCTCCAGAAAATTCCTGCCGTGATAACGAACTCAAACCCTGTTGTGCACTCAATCGCAGATTGCCCTGCCATAACCAGGGTCGGCCGGGCGGGTCGGCCGCGCGGCTTGACGCTACGGGATCGGTTTGGCACTCTCCCGGTCGTGCACAGGGTTTTCCAGCGGGTTGAGCGGCGCGGCAGGGGGCTGGGGAGGCGGGGGCTTCTGATTGGACTGGTCACCGGGCTGGTTTCGCTGGGAGCGGCGGGCCCGGCGTCCGGACAGCATCGGATCACCTTCAAGAACGGCGTTGTCCACGAATGCAAGATTCTGGGGTTTGAAAACGGCATTTTCACCGTGGAATTGTCCAACGGGGTCAAGGCGTCCACCAGCCAGGCCAACGTGGCGCGGATTGAATTCGACGTCGGAGCGGCGACACCGGTGCCGCCGGAATTCAGCCGGGTGGCCCCGTCGGTGCCGGCAGCGGTTCCGGCTCCCCCGCCGCGTCCGGTGGCCGAGCCGCCGCCCGCCATCAAAAAACCGCCGCCGCGTGGGCCGCCCCGGCCCGGCATGGAATTGACGCTGGCGTCGCACTGGCAGCACCGGCTGGGGCGCGGAAATACGGCCCATCGCGATGCCGGTCGGTTGCTGGCCGGGTGCGGAACCCCCCAAGTGGATCTGGGCTGGAAAGACATCACCCTCTGGGGAAAAGTGACCTATCTGATGCCGGTGGAGGAGGCTAAAACGTTGCTTGGGCTGGGCATTTCAACGAAAAAAGCACTGTCTTGTTCCCTCTTTCCGCCCAGCAGTTTTTTTGCCCACGAATTTTCAGGTCATTTCGAAGACGGCATGACCCTATTGACGATGGTGACGGATTTTGCCGGCCAGGTGGTAGCGGTGCAGTTGTCGGACGGGATGACGCGAACAGAGCGGTGGATGCCGCAATCGACGGCTTATTCGACCGAATGGAGCCTGTACAACTTCGTGGACGACGCCCGCAAGGCGAATTCCCACTGGGAAATCGGGTTCCATGTGGCCAAGGGGCCGCAACGCGTCACGGGATATCCCCCGAGCGATACGCGGGTGATTTCCACCGGGCCGGTGGACAACAACGAGGGCGTGATCCGGATCGACAGCGATCTGTTCAGCGTTAAGAAAAACCAGTGGGGGCTGGTGGAGGAGAGCCGGTCCCGGGAGCGGGTGAGGCTGCTTGTGGCGCAGCCCGTCGTGGATCTGATGCTGTACGTCATTCAGCAGAGCCGGTAGGTGCGGCGGGAGGCCGCGGGAGACAGGGTGTAACCGGAGGCCGGGATTCAAGCGACGGGAACACAGGCGGACGTGAAGTCCGGCCAGCCGGCGGAGACAAGATGCGGCGGACGACGGAACGGTGTTGGCAAACCCCAAAGGAGAAATCATGAAGGCAAACTGGATGCGATGGATGGCGTTGGCGGGCATGG
This sequence comes from uncultured Verrucomicrobiota bacterium, assembly GCA_964535205.1. Taxonomy (GTDB): domain Bacteria; phylum Verrucomicrobiota; class Kiritimatiellia; order CAIQIC01; family Lenti-01; genus JAAZFE01. The sequence goes on along the minus strand of CAZHSS010000026.1, from coordinate 575 downwards.
CGGCGGTGATGGCGTTTCCGATGGAAGCGGCCGCCAAGAAGAAATCCAGCCAGACGTTTGAGCCCAATGTGCGGATCGGGCAGTGGCGGGTATCGCTGGAGGAGCGCGTGGTCAAAACCATCACGGTGGAAATCCAGCGGGTGCGCGGCGGCAGCGATACGTTCATCAATGCGCGGTTTGGCCGCGAGAGCCAGACGTTCGAGAGCGGACGGCGCGTGTACGTGACCAGCGGCGACTGGGAAACGGCCACGTGGAACGTCAATCAGGCGCCCAACGGCAAGGAGCTGATCTTCAACGCCTACAACGGCGATGTGCTGCTGCGCAAGGTCAAGGTGAAGTACTGAGCCGATACGGCCGCCGAGGCCCCCAAATCAAGAAAACGTGGGAGACAGACCCGCCGTCCACGGGCTCTGTCGCGAAGTCTATTCAAACGAGAAAGTGAATAGTTACGGTCTGACCCCGATGGCGCACAGAAATCGAGCACCAGGGCTGCGTCAAGAATGCGGCTCATCGGGGACGATTCGCCCTTCTATGGGGCGAGTCAAGTGGTGGCGTCGGATTTCTTTCGTTTTGAT
>CAZHSS010000025.1:5864-12461 GCA_964535205.1 uncultured Verrucomicrobiota bacterium | reverse complement strand
GATCAGCATCATCAGCGGGCCGAAGAAAAACAGGGCCGGCGGCGCGGCGAATCCTTCCTTCAGCAGGAACGGCGCCTCTCCCCCGGCCAGGTAGCCGAACACGAACGAACCGCCCTCGCGGCTGGCGCGCTCAATGACAGCCACCCCGCGATTGAGGACCATCAGGATCCGCTGGAACAACGGCACGTGGACCAGCAGCAGGGCGATGCCGAACTGAAGCCCCACGCCCCATGCCACCACCTTCCAATCCACCCGGCGGCGGTTCTCGCTCAGCGCCCACGCCAGCGCCACCAGCACCGTTATACCCAGCAATCCGCGCAGCATCCACATGCTTCAGTTCTCCGTCTTGCGGGGACCAAGGAGGCCCGGTTCCATTCCTGCGATCAAACCCATTCTGAATTCTGACTTCTGAATCCTGACTACTCGCTGTTTTACGGCAGCCAGACCTCGATGCGGTAATAGCGCTGGGTCTGGACCGGCGTCCCGCTGTTGGTGGCGGCGCCGTTGTCGAAGAACACGTGCCGGTTGGTGTACGGCTCGGTGTTTGTCCACGTGCCGTTGGCCAGGAATCCGCTCCAGACCTGCGGGTTCACCGTCAGTTCGCCGTCGAGGAATTCCACGCGGTAGGCCCGGCCGTCCGCCGCCGGCACCGCGATCCCCACCCCGCCGGAACCGGATTCCGTCGCCATCTCGAAGACGGCCTCTTCGTCCGTCGGATCGAGATCGGCCACATACATCTGCCAGACCGTCATCACGCCGTTGGAGGCGGTCTGCATGGCCAGAGCTTCATATTCGGCCGGGCTGTGCCCGCTGCCGTAGTACGTGTCCAGCCACGCATACGGCACCGCCGCCGGCGAGTTGGACGTGGCCGTACCCGGCGCGGGGACCTCCTCGATCTTCAGGTACTGCACGATGGAACCGTCATCATAGATGGCCCGGCCGCCCTGATCGGAATCCAGGCTGACCCAGATCCCGCCGCTGTGGAGTTCCGCGCCGCTCTTCGGATTGTCCCATACCCAGGCGCCGGCATCGCTGGCGGCGAGATTGCGCACATTGTAGAACACCTCCGTGCTGTTCTCCAGGCCCAGCAGATCCCAGCAGGCCACCAGATCATAGGTGTCGCTGGCGCCGTCGTGGCCGCCCGGGCCTTCGTTGACGAACAGCGAAAAGGCCAGCACCGCATCCTTGCCCGCGGCCACCGCCCCGGGCTCCTCAACCTTGGCCACCGCGAGAATCTTGCCGTTGTGATAGGTGCCTTCGTTTTGGCGTCCCAGAAAATACTGGCTGGCGCTCTGCAGGGCGGGACTGTTGTGCCGCGCCCAGTTCACCCTCCCGTACCACTGCGCCATCGGACGCGACCAGTCGTCGCTGGGCGGCGTATCCCAGATCAGCAGCTTGTTCCATTCCTTGAAGTGCGGAACCCATTTGCCCATGTTCAGCTCGAATGAGGCAAAGCCGCTGAACCCGTCGCCCGCCACCGGATCGCCGGGGTTCTTCCCGGACTTGTCCGCCGTGCACGGCACGATCCCCTGCTCCTGGCCGTAAAACACCATGGGCAGCCCCATCACGGACGACACCATGGCGTAGCGCGATGCCGTCGTCCACGGATCGCTGTACGGCATCACTTCGTCATGGCTGGTCAGGTTCAGCAGCACCGCGCCGCCCGAGTACAGATTCCGGCGCGATTCCATCGCGCCCTGCACCGCCTCCGGGGAACCCGCGCCCACCATTTGGAAGACGAAGCTCTCGTTCAGAATGTCGAAATGCCGGTTGGACCGGTAGCTGACCACGCCGCCATCAAGCGATTCGGCCATGAACATGAAGTTCCACTTGCTGGCGCGCGCCCGGTTGATGGCGTACTCCCAGAACTGCGGCGGCAGCCCCTGGGCAAAGTCGCAGCGCAGCCCGTCTATGCCGTAGTCGTCCAGATAGATGCCGTTCTCGTCCGTCTCCCCCTGCCGGTTGACGCGGTCGTGCCCGGTCTTCTCGAGCCAGAACTCGACATACGCCCCCATGTAGTCCCACAGCTCTTCCGTTTGTTCCGTCATGGAGGTGTAGTCGTACCAGTCCTCTTCGTTCAGATAATCCCCGTTGTCGTCGGGGTTGTGCCGGACCAGCGCGGCGTAGTCCCCGAAGAACAGCTCCGCCGTATCCAGCCATTTGCCGAAGTCGCCGCGATCGGGCGCGCTGGCCATGTCGTGCTGCCCGCCCGCCGGCCCATGGTAGAACGTGGCCGGGGCCCCGTAGTCGGAAACGTTGGCAAACCATCCCGGCCGCAGGCTGCCGATGGCCGTGCTGGCCCCCTGCCCCGTCGGCACGATCCCCATCCGCTCGCCCATCTCGCCGAACACCGCATCCCAGCTGGTGTGGTTGAACACCCCGTCCAGCATGATGTTGATCGTGCCGACATGCGACGTGGACATGTGCGACGCCTTGCCCATGTCACACGCCGCCACGAAATTCGTGAACTCCTCCAGCGCGCCGGCCGTCGTCTTGTCGCGCCCGAACCACTTGCTGACCGCAAAATAGTCCTTGGCCGAATAGGGGCTGCCCGGCTCGCCGCCGGGCGCCAGGCCGTACTCCGAAGACGTATGGATCGGCTGGAACCAAAGGCAGTTCGCCTGGATCTTGTTCAGATATTCGATGCCGAATTCGTCGAACGTACCCTGGTTGCCTTCGCTGGTGCCAATCAGGTCGGCAAACGTCGAACGGCCGTTTTCCGTGGCGTCCGTCGCCTTCGTGCTCAGCGCATTCAACTCGTAAATGGTTTGCCGAAGCACCTTCTTCGGCGAGATGACAATGGCGTGGTCGCGAATGCCGCTGCCGGTTTCGGAGTAGTACCGCCAGGCCGGATCTCCGGAGAGCTTGTAGCGTGCCGTCAGCCGGTACGCGCCGCACTCGCCGATGTCCGCCTCCCAGACATACGCACCCTCGTCGGCGTCCCACGTCATGTCCCAGGCCGCATAGTACCCCTCGGTCTCCGCCGTCACCAGGTCCCCGCTTGGCGGCCGGATGCTGTCCGGCACGCCGTTGGCGTCGAGATCCGCGTCCCAGTAGTCGCGCCGCCCCACGTTGGAGAAAATCTGCACGTCGGTCGCGCCGGACGGCGGCGAATACACCGCCCGGATGGAGGCCGTTTCGCCCAGCGCCTCGTCGATGAAGAATTTCGTGGTGGTATAGTCGGCATTCACCCCGTTGACGGTCAGCGCATTGGCGCCCTCGCTCTGCATGCGGTATGTAAACGTATCCGCGAGGCTGTCCACCCGGTATTCCGCTAATCGCTCCACGCCGTTTCCGCCGTTGGCAACCGATTTCCATGCCGCAATCTGATACGTCAGTTCGGCGTCGGGCGACGCGGCCAGGTCTGAATCGGTAATGGTGGCGACCCACCACATCGCATTCCCAAATCCGCCGCCGTCCTGCTCTTCATGGCTGAAGGTCATCGTCGCAATTTCCGTCAGCGTGGGATCCGCGGCCCGAACGCCGGGCAGGGCGCGTACGCCCTGCGTCGCGCGGGACAGCGCCCCCGCCACATCTACTTTGTAGCGCACTTCCGCATGATCCGCCCAGACCGTGTCGCCGTCCTTGTAGCCGATCTTCACCCAGATCTGAACCGTGTCGCCCGCCAGCTTGACGGCGTTGCCGCCGTGCCAGACAAAGCCCGGCTCCGCCCCCGGATCCCCATCGCCATAGGTGAAGTCAAACGGCTTGGCCTGTGCGGCCGTAAGCGAATCGAACCGCTCGCTCTCCCCGCCGTCGGCCGCGCTCCCCAGATAGGTGGTGTCGCGGTCGGTATAGGTCACCCCCAGCACATACTCCACGGTTTCATTTTTGCTGAACGTCCCCGCCGGAATGGCACCCCGCCAGTACTTGTTGTTCCCCGCAGCGGAATCGTAGGACATGGCGGCGCTGCTCCAGCCCCCTTCTCCCTGCTGCCGATAATACACCGTGCCGCCGCTCTGGTCCGCCGCGTTGCCGTCCCCGCCGAACTGGTTGCCGGTGTAGATCACGACGTCGTTCGAGGCATAGGGATGCCGCGGATTGCGCATGTAGGCCCCGGCGGGTTCGGCGTTGGCCGGATGATGCCAGCAGTTGCCCAGGTTCGCCGCGCTCTCCACCTCGAACGGATTCGCTGCCGCGTTCGTCGCCGTGGCGTATTTCACGTTGTCGGCCTGGTCTGTCGTGCCGAGGTACGTCGTGTCGGCCCCGCCGTTGTCGTAGTCCACCCGGATGCAGTACTGCAGCGTCTCGCCCGGCGCGACCGCGTTGGAGGGGATCGCCGCCTTCCAGTAGGCATTGTCGCCCACACTCGAATCGTGGGTGAGGTTGTTCGACGACCACGCCCCCGCGTTCTCCTCCTTGTAGATGACCCAGCCGCCGGTCATGTCGGCGTCCGGCTGGTAATTGCCCACATAGATGTAGGTGTTGGCCGACGGCATCGGGTCCACCGGATTGCGCATCGTCACCGACGCCGGCTCTTCGTTGGTCGGGAAATGCCAGCAGTTGCCGAACACCGGCTCCGCCTCGCCCACCAGATAGGCGTAGTTCGTCCCGCCGGCGTTGTTCGCCCGCAGCGTGCACAGGTCGTAGTTCGCCTGGAGGACGTTGGTCGGCATCGTGCTCGTCAGCACGTAGTAGGCCAGCGTCCGACCCGACGGTTGCCCCGGAATCGTCATCGTCGCCGTCGTGCCCGAAACCGCCGCCGTGGCCAGCGCGCTGACCCCGAAGTCGTTTGTCGTCCAGCGCACGTACACCTTTTCGCCGCTCGGAGCCCCGCCCAGCGTTGCCGTCACCGTCACGGGGCCCGTCCCCGCCGTCGCGCTGTCGTCGGACACCGAGGACACCGACACCGGGAAATTCGTCGTCGCCTGGATCGTGTAGGGCCGGTACCACCAGGCCGAATCCCCGTCCAGCCGGAAGGTGTATTTCATCCCGCTGGTTTCAGCGAACGTCAGGTTGCCGGGGCTGCTGGTGTCCTGGTCGCCGTGCGCCTGACCAATCGTGCTGTTCACCGCCGCGTTCGTCGCATTCGCCCCCGTGCCCCATTGCGGATCCCACCCGCTGCTCTGCGTGAATTGAAACTGCGACGCCGCCCGCGTCGCCGTGCTCGTCAGCGTCACGGACCAGACCAGGTCGCCCGCAAACGCGCGGTTGGTGTCCATTCCCGTCGTGGCCGTCCAGCCGTTGATCTCTCCCTGCACAAACTCCCCCCGCGCCCCCGCCGCCCCGAGCAGAACCGCCGCCGCACACACCGCCCGCCATGCTGTCCTCATCCTCATTCGCACCCTCTCGATTTTTCCGGCTGCCGCCGGATGGCTTCTGGATCAGGGGGCATCCTATCAATCCTTCCGCTCCGGCACAAGAATTCGAACCAAATCCGAACCGAAAATCCGAACCGGTGCCCTGCCATAACACAATGGTCGGCCATTGTTCCTTGGCATGGCCGGCTGGTTTTTTGGGGGGGACTCGCCATGAAATCCGGCGGAGCCCGCTTCGGCGTAATGGCTCTCCTTGTCAGAACGGGGCTCTACGGCCGATGGGCCCACAGCCGGAAATAACGGTGCGTCGGCGGCACCGGATTCGAGAATCCCATCCACCCGTTGGTGCCCGCCAGATTCGTCGCCCCGGCCACCGCCGCCCAGTCCCCCGTCGCCTCGGCCGCGTATTCCAGACCGTAGATCCGCCCCTTCACGCCCCACCAGCCCAGCGCCGGACCGTCCGCAGGCCCCCGGGACTCCAGCGACAGCATCGCCGCCGCGTCAGCCGCGTCCGTTCCCGCCACCGTCTCGTCCGCGTCCCGCATGCCGTCGCCGTCCGAATCTGCCAGCGGATGAACGAATTCATGCGCCCCGATGTCCCACGCGTTCGTGCCGTCATTCCGTCCGTCCAGCGGACGCGATACGCCGGCGCAGTCGGCTGTGATGTGAGTCAGGACCGCCCCGGCATCGATCGCCGGACTGTTCGAGAGCGGCATGGCGTCGAAGGCGTCCAGCGTCATGCCCGCCAGCTGCGGACTGCCGCAGAGGTCGTGCGCGCCCGCCGGACAGGGATCGCCCTTGACGTTCTGGATCACCGAATAGTCCATGTCGAAGGGATCCGACGCGAAATGCTCGCCGTACGTCAGGCAGGTGTTTTCATAAGACTGGTGATAATCCGCAAAGCCCAGGAAGATGTTGTTGCGCAGCACCACCCGCTCCGTCCCGGCCGGCGTCGTGCCGCTGAAATCCGCCAGCACCAGGCAGTCGCCCTCGCCCGTGATGGTGGAGTTCATCACCGTCACGAGGTCGCCCGTGCCCAGCGCCAGCGACAGCGTATTGCCCAGCGCCCGGCACGGATCCACGAAATACGTAAACGGCTGGTTGTCGAAAAATCCGCAGTTGCCCACCGCGATGCAGTTTTCGATCGTTGCAGGCCCCGACGTCTTGAGCTGGTTGCCGGCATTGCCCTCGGCCATTGTGTTCCGGATCAGGATCGACGACCCCGGCCGCCGCACATAGAGCAGGTCCAGGCCGTCCGATGTGTTGTGGCTGAAGTCGCAGTCCTCGAACACCCACTCGCCGCCGGTCTCCCCCGTGCCCAGCCCGTCGCCATAACCGC